>DCAF01000028.1:0-5233 GCA_002311915.1 Sulfurovum sp. UBA1140
AGGATAGAGCAATGCAACGACTATTTTTATCACCACCACACATGAGTGGCAAAGAGCAAACCTATATAGCAGAGGTTTTTAAAAGCAACTATATTGCCCCATTGGGTGCTTTTGTTGATAGATTTGAAGAGAGCATTAAGCGTTATACAGGAGCATCATATGCCTTGGCTTTGAGTTCAGCCACAGCAGGACTACATCTGGCACTTAGAGTGTTAGGGGTTGGCAAGAATGATTTGGTATTGGCATCGACTTTTACGTTTATAGGGTCGATTAATTGTATTCTATATCAAGGGGCTAAACCTATTTTTATAGACAGTGACGAGGGGTGGAATCTTAGCCCCGAGCTTCTTAAGAAAGCAATTCATCAGTTGCCTAAAAAACCCAAAGTTCTAATTCTGACCCACCTCTATGGTCAAGTAGCCAAGATGGATGAGATTGTTGCTATCTGTAAAGAAGAGGGTATTTATCTGATTGAAGACGCTGCTGAATCTTTGGGGGCTACGTATAAGGGGCAACAGAGTGGAACGTTTGGTGATTTTGGGGTGTATAGTTTTAATGGAAATAAAATCTTGACCACGTCAGGTGGGGGAGTGCTTGTTAGTGAAAATGCAGCATGGATAGAGAGAGCCAAGTTTCTCTCGACTCAAGCCAAAGAGCCTTTTTTGCACTATGAACATATTGAAATGGGTTACAACTATCGTTTAAGTAATGTTCTCTCTGCGATTGGTGTGGCACAGATGGAGGTTTTAAATGAACGGGTGAAACGAAAACGGGAAGTTTTTGATTTTTATTTCAAGGAACTCTCTGCAATCGAAGAGATTACCTTTATGCCCGAGTTGCCCAACAGTCAGGGGAATCGCTGGTTAACCACACTGACATTTAAGAAAACTGACCCAATGATGGTGGTTAATGCATTGGAAAAGGTAGATGCCGAGAGCCGACCCCTTTGGAAACCGATGCATCTGCAACCACTATTTAAAGATGCAGACTCTTTTGTTGATGGAACAAGTGAAAGATTTTATCATACGGGTATATGTCTTCCCTCTCCTACGAGTGCTTCAAATCAAGAGCTGTTACGGGTGGTTGAGGTGATTAAGAAGATATGTCAATAAACCATTTTTTTAAACCCACTGCCTTGAAAAGAACAGCTTTTTTTCTGCTTTTTGATACACTTATTTCAATAGCAACCATTCTGTTGGCATACCTTTTACGCTTTAATTTTGATATTCCTTTAACCTTTGTAGAGGGAATGTTTAAGATGATGTTGATACTTATTCCTCTTAAAATAGCCATTTTTTTTGTTTCTAAAATCTATTTTGTGGCGTGGCGTTTTTTTGGCTTAATGGAGTATCGACGAATTATTGTGGCTCATGTGGTTGTCTATACACTTTTTACACTTATCTTTATGCTGTTTAATGACTATTTTCTTCCTTTTCCCCGATCTGCCATTCTTATTGAACTCTTTTTATCTATCTTTTTTATTGGTTTTTTACGAATATCAAAGAGGCTCTATCTTGAGAGTTCTCAATCAAATCGCCAAAAACGAACCTTGATTTTTGGTGCCAATGACCGAGCCAATCAGGTAATTAAGAGTGCATTGGGCGAAGAGATAGACTACTACCCCTTGGCACTGGTCTCTGATGATAAGAACTTGATTGGCACGTATTTCTCTAACATTCGAGTGTATGAGAAAGTATCCCTTATAAATGTGATTAAAGAGCTTGAGATTAATGCAGTGATTATTACTGAAAAACTAGAACAAACAGAGTTGGATGGACTCTTTACTAAGCTTAATGAACAAGGGGTTCACGATATTAAAATTGCTCAAATACTCCAAGACAATCGACCTGCGTTAGCCGATATTTCTATTGAAGATCTGTTGGCAAGAAAACCACAAGATTTGGACATGATTGGTATTGCCAATTTTATTATTGGTAAAGTGGTCATGATTACAGGGGCAGGGGGGAGTATTGGAAGTGAACTTGCCCGTCAAGTTGAGCTGTTTGGAGCCAAGAAGATTGTTTTGGTAGACAATAGTGAGTTTAATCTTTATACCATTAATGAAGAGTTAAATGCAGAAAAAACCGTTGCAGTCATGCAAAATGTACGTAATAAGAACCAATTAGAGAAGACTTTTATTCGCTATCAGCCTGATATTGTGATTCATGCAGCAGCGTATAAACATGTGCCTCTGTGTGAAGCCAATATTACCGAAGCGATTGAGAATAATGTTTTTGGAACAAAAAATGTTATTGATTTGTCTATTGCTTATAAAGTGGCTAAAGTGGTACTTATCTCGACCGATAAAGCCGTTCGCCCCACCAATGTAATGGGGACAACCAAGCGTATTTGTGAGCTTTATGCCCATAGTGTTCCTTCGATGCGTACCGAGATTGTTGCGGTTCGATTTGGTAATGTATTGGGGAGTTCTGGTTCCGTGATTCCTAAGTTTAAAGCACAAATTGCCAAAGGAGAGAACATTACCGTGACCCACCCCGATATTACACGTTATTTTATGCTGATTCCCGAAGCGTGTCAACTGGTACTTCAAGCATCTTCCATTGCAAAAGGGGGGGAACTTTTTATTTTAGATATGGGGGAGCCGATTAAAATTGTGGATTTAGCAAAAAAGATGATAGAATTGTCGGGTCGGGATGATATTGATATTGAGTTTACAGGGCTTCGAGTGGGTGAAAAGCTTTATGAAGAGCTGTTAATTGAAGATGCCGATTTAAAAACAGAGTATCGCTCGATTATGGTTTCCATGAACTCACCTGTTGATTATCCAGATTTATTGAAAAAAATGGAACATTTAAGGGGCAGTGATGAGGTGTTGTTGGCAATGCTTAAATTGATTGTTCCAGAGTTTAATCATCAAAAAAATTAAAAGAGAGTATATGAATATAAACGAAATAGCGAAAGAGGTCTTTTTAATTGAGTCGATAGAGATAGCCAACTTGGCTCAATATTTGACCTCTGATTTTGAAAAAGCAGTGAAGGATATTTTAAAGTGCCAAGGTAAATTGATTGTCTCCGGCATGGGGAAATCAGGAATTATTGGTAAAAAAATAGCAGCGACTTTAGCAAGTACAGGAACTCCTAGCTTTTTTCTGCACCCAGCAGAGGCGTATCATGGTGATTTGGGCATGATAGAATCTCATGACATTGTACTGCTTATTTCTAATTCAGGTGAGACCGATGAGATATTACGGTTGATTCCTTTTTTGAAACTACAATCAAATATTATTGTGGCGATGAGTGGTAATCCTGGCTCAACTTTGGCTAAAAATAGCAGTTATCATCTGAATATTTCGGTAAAAAAAGAGGCATGTCCTTTACAACTCGCACCCACCTCTTCGACCACTGCCACATTGGTAATGGGGGATGCTTTAGCTGTAGCATTAATGAAATTGCGTAATTTTCAAGATACCGACTTTGCACAGTTTCACCCAGGGGGAAGCTTGGGGCGAAGGCTCTTAACCAAAGCCGAGGATATTATGCGAAAAAAAGAGCTTCCACTCTGTAGTAAAGAGTCGGGCATTAAAGAGATTATTGCCACGGTTTCAGGTGGCAAAATGGGGTTGGCTATTGTAACAGAAGGGGATAAGGTAGTGGGGGTTATTACCGATGGTGATATTCGACGTGCCATGGAGACCAAGGAGTCAGAGTTTTTTGGCTTGAAAGCCTCTGAACTGATGTCACTCTCTCCTAAAAAAGTTGCTTCTAAAGCCAAATTGACCGAAGTGCAAAATATAATGACCACCTATAAAGTTAACTCTTTGTTGGTCTGTGATGAAGAGCAACTTAGGGGAGTGATACAGATTTATGATATTGGGGTTTAGTTTAAGCAAAACTAAAAATTTTGTGGGCTAGAAAGCACCACGCTACGGTATTTAAATATATTGACTATTGTAGCGTGGTGCATTCCTGCCCACGAAAGATAAATTAAAAAAAGGTAATATAGATGAAAGACAGCATAGCCGTAATAGGTTTAGGATATGTAGGTTTACCCTTGGCACATGCCTTTTCAGCAAAATATAAAGTGGTAGGGTTTGATATTGCCCAGTGGAGAATAGATGAACTCTTATCGGGGCAGGATAGAACGCTAGAGTTAAGCACCGAGCAGGTGAATGAGGCGATTGACAATGGCATGAAGTTTACCAACAGGCTCGAAGATATAGCCAAGTGTAATATCTATATTGTAACGGTTCCAACACCCATTGATAAGCATAAAAAACCAAACCTTACACCACTTATTAAAGCAAGTGAATCTATAGGAAAAATTTTAAAAGTAGGGGATATTGTTATTTATGAATCAACAGTCTACCCAGGGGCAACCGAAGAGGAGTGTGTTCCTATTTTAGAGCGTGTATCGGGGTTAAAATTTAATCAAGACTTTTTTTGTGGATATAGCCCCGAGAGAATTAATCCTGGGGATAAAGAGCATACCGTAACCAAAATTTTAAAAGTAACCGCGGGGAGTACCCCCGAAATAGGAAAAAGGGTTGATGAGTTGTATGCCTCGGTAATTACAGCAGGAACACACTTAGCACCCAGCATTAAAGTAGCTGAAGCTGCTAAGGTAATTGAGAACTCTCAACGGGATATTAATATAGCCTTTGTGAATGAACTCTCGATGATATTTAATCGGTTAAATATCGACACCAATGCCGTGCTAGAAGCTGCAGGAACCAAGTGGAATTTTTTGAAGTTTAAACCTGGGTTGGTTGGTGGCCATTGCATTGGAGTTGACCCCTATTACCTTACACATAAGGCTCAAGAGGTGGGGTATAATCCTGAGATTATCTTAGCAGGAAGACGACTTAATGATAATATGGGTATTTATGTTGCCAATCAAGTGATTAAATTGATGATAAAAAAAGGGCAGAAGATAGAGGGTTCTAAAGTATTGGTTTTGGGAATTACCTTTAAAGAGAACTGCCCCGATATTAGAAACTCTAAGGTGATTGATGTGATTAGAGAGCTTCAAGATTTTGGTTGTGATGTTGAGATTAATGATTATTGGGCAGATACTCAAGAGGTGAAAAAAGAGTATGAGATTGAACTTAAAAGTAGTCTGAATATGGAGAGCTATGATGCTATTATTTTAGCCGTGGCACATGATAAGTATCGGGATTTAGAGTTAAATAATGACAATCAGGTTGTTTTTGACATTAAATCAATTTTAAAGAGAAGTGATGGGAGACTATAGTCAATAACCTCTCCCAATCCT
>DCAF01000028.1:5522-18353 GCA_002311915.1 Sulfurovum sp. UBA1140
TATCCTTGGAGATAGATAATGAATATTTTAATTACAGGTGGAGCAGGATATATTGGTAGCCATGTGGCAAAACAACTCTTAGAGACCACTACACACAACATAACGATATTGGATAACTTAAGTACAGGACGAATCGAAACGCTAGATACGTTAAGAGGGCTTCGAGATTTTAGTTTTATTAAACTTGATCTTAAAGAGTTTGATAAAATCTCTTCTGTATTAGAAGAGCATAAGATTGATACCATTATTCATTTTGCAGCGAGTATTGTGGTACCAGAGTCGGTAGAGAACCCTTTAAAGTATTATATGAACAATACGGTGAATACCACAAACTTAATTCAAAAATCAGTAGAAGCAGATGTTCAACGGTTTGTTTTTTCTAGTACCGCTGCTGTATATGGAGAGCCTAGTGTTGTACCAAAAGAGGGGTTGGATGAGACCTTTTTAACCAATCCAATTAACCCTTATGGCATGTCTAAACTTATGAGTGAACGGGTTATTCAAGATACCTCTTTGGCATATCCCACCTTTAAACATGTGATTTTTAGGTATTTTAACGTAGCAGGTGCAGATATATATTATCATGATGAAAAATTAACTCCCCGAATTGGTCAAAGCTTTCCCAATGCTACCCATCTTATTAAAATAGCTTCGGAGTGTGCAGTCGGAAAACGAGAAAAGATGGCAATTTTTGGTGATGACTTTCTTACGCCTGATGGAACAGGGGTAAGAGACTACATTCATGTAGATGATTTGGCATCAGCACATATTGATGCGATTAACCATTTACAAGAGAACAAGAGTAATATTTTTAATGTGGGGTATGGAAAAGGTTACTCGGTTAAAGAGGTAATTAACGAGGTTAAAAAAGTGACAGGTGTTGATTTTCAAGTCGATAACGCTCCACGACGAGCAGGAGATCCTGCTCTGCTTATTTCGAACAATAGCAAGATAAAATCAACAATGAATTGGGTTCCTAAGTATGATAACTTGGCTCTGATTTGCCAGAGTGCTTATATTTGGGAGCAGTGATTTTTTTAAAACTTATATACATTATTAATCATAAAATAGTTGATGTTTGTATTCATTTTCAGATAACCGAAAGAGATACCACGATTTTGAGTAATTTGAACGATGAAATCAATACCATATCCAAAACCATCGTCTGAACTTTTGTTTCTCATGTAACCCACTTTTGATTTGATGGCTAACGAGGTACTAAGAGGGGTAAGGTAACTGGCAAGAACATAAGCAGAAGAGAAGTTTCTTCGCTTTTTGGTCTCTTGATGTTTGGCTTTGGTAAAACTCTGTGTGTAGCCTAGGTCAATGCCCCAAAAGTCTGAATTTAAGTAGCTGTAGTTCAGGTGTAAGGCTTGGGTGTTGCTGTAGTCGTCGATATTTTGATGGACAATACCTGCAGAGATAAAGGTTTTATCTTCGCAGAAGAGGGAAGAGTTAAAGAGTAGAGGTAATAGTAAAGCAATAAGAAATTTTTTCAATACTGTCCTTAATTTTTTATCAAAAGGTATATTAACTTATTTTTTTGTATAATCTCTTTAAAAGGATTTCATTGGTTTCTCGAACATCGTGGCAAGTACAAAAATCGGTCATTTATGCGTTGTTTTTAAGAGAGATGAACGTAAGATTTTCTGCTGGAAAGATGGGATATTTTTGGATTATTTTTGAACCACTGCTTCAAATCACCATTTTTGTTAGTGTTAAAGTCATGCTGTTTGGAGCCAACTCTCAGTTTGATTTTCCTGTGTTTATTACGTTAGGTTTTATTGCCTTTAATCTGTTTCGACACACGGTAGATAGGTCGATGACAGCTTTTTCTGCCAATAAAGGGCTGTATGCCTACAAACAGGTTAAACCGATAGATGCACTGGTTTCAAGGGTTTTGGCTGAAATTTTAGTCTCTACTATTATAGTCTCTATTTTTATTGTGGTGGGTTTCTATTTCGGTTTTGACATGAATGCCGAGAACTTGGGCTTGGTTATTCTTTCATTTTGGTGGTTAATTATTTTTACCTTTGGTATTGGGTTGTTGGTTGCTGTGGTGGGGATATTTTTTGATAGTTTTAAAAAAATAACGAAGTTGATTCTCTCTCCGATGATGTTTATATCGGCTATATTCTATTCGATGCAAGATTTGCCTCAATCAGCAAGAGAGTTGTTGTGGTATAACCCTTTGGCACATTTTATAGAGCTGATTCATGCCAACTATTTTTATACTTTAGATGATGGATTTGTGGATTATAATTATATGGTACTTTGGACAATGATTCCTCTGTTTATAGCCCTTTGGTTGTATCGAAAACTAGAAAAAGGAATTATCTCTAAATGATAGAACTACGTAATGTTACCAAGTATTTTCGTACCACCAAGGGTAAAAAATATATACTCAAAAATAGTACATTTACCATTCCTTCTGATCACAATGTAGGGATATTGGGGCGTAATGGGGCAGGTAAATCGACACTGATGCGCATGTTGGGAAAGATAGAGTTTCCTAATAAAGGCGAGATTGTCTCTGATAAAAGTTTCTCTTGGCCGATGGGGTTGGGTGGTGGATTTCAGGGCAATATGACGGGCAGGTCAAATGTAAAGTTTGTCTGTCGTATTTATGGAAAAAGTAGTAAAGAGATAGAGGAGTCTATCGCTTTTGTTAAAAAGTTCTCAGAACTTGGGGACTATTTTGAGATGCCCATTAAGACCTACTCTTCGGGTATGAAATCACGTTTGACCTTTGGCTTAAGCTTGGCATTTGACTTTGATTATCTGTTAATAGATGAGACCCTTTCGGTAGGTGATGCACGGTTTCGTAAAAAATCTAAAGAGGCGTTAATGAAAAAAATTGAGACATGTAATGTATTGTTGGTAAGCCATGATATGGGTACTTTGCGTACTATTTGTGATGTGGGTATTGTCTCGCATGAGGCGAAGCTTCACTATTTTGATGATATTAATGATGCCATTAAGATGTATGATGATATTAACATATAAAAGGCACCATTATGAGACTCTTTAAACAAGTACGATTTCTATTTTTATTTCTATTTCCTTTTCTACTTTCTGCCTACTATGTTGTTTTTTTACAGACTGAACTGCATGAGTCTTCGACCACGATTTTGATTAAAGATTTGAAATCAACTGGAACTCCACCTGATTTAATGAATGTGCTTGTTCCTGTAGGAGCCTCGAATATGCAAGACTCTAAACTGCTAGAGAAGTATATATACTCTTCGGATATGTTTGATAAGCTTAATGTCAAGTTTGAACTAGAGAAACACTACCGAAGTGAAGCGTTGGATATGGCACAAAGGTTGTATGAGTTCTCTTCTCCTGCTGATTTGTTAAACTTATATAATAAACGGTTGATGATTGCTTATGATGAAATATCTGCTACCTTAGACATAACTTTTTTGCATACCGACCCCAAGATGGCTCAAAGCATACTTTTTGATATTATTGCTCATGCAGAGCATAAACTTAATATGTATGATAAAGAGAATGCTGATGAGTTGTTGGCGTTTATAAGTCAGCAAGAGAAGAAGAATAAAAGACTCTTAGAAGCATCCATTCAAGAGGTGGTGGCGTATCAGAATAGTCATAAAATGATTGACCCTTCGATGGATATTAAAGCAAAAAGCATTATTATCTCGGAGCTTGAGGCAACTTTGGTAAAAAAAGAGATGGAACATATGAGTCTAAGACAGTATATGAACCCAACAAGTATTGAAGTCAAGACGCTTCGAGCCGAGATAGGTAATTTAAAAGCCAAATTGAAAGAGCTTAGAGCCAAACTTTCAGGAGTTGGGAAGAGTGAATTGAATGAGAATCTGTTTGAATTTGAAACGCTTAAAGCAGGGGTTGAGTTTAATAAAGAGCGTTATAAACAGACCCTAATTCAGTTGGACATGGCGATGATTCAGTCAACACAAAATGCTAAAAATCTTATTGTTATTACTCGACCAACACTTTCGGGAAAATATACCCATCCTGATAAAGTTAAAAATATTATTACTCTACTGTTGGTATTGTTGATGATTTATGGGGTTGTTTCGATGATTAATGCGATTATTAAAGACCATAGAGATTAAAAGATTATGTAAATAGGAGAGAGTATGAGAAGTGTATTGATTGTTTTATTAAGTCTACAGTTGCTATTAGGGGTAGATATAACGCTAGAGAGCAATGAAGAGAATCAAACAATAGTGATGGATGTCAAGAGGAGTGTTTTTTTTGGTCAACGACTCTTTCAAGGGAAGTTTAAAGAGAATAAGCAGTTACTTCATAATCCTGACTATCTTTTAAATACGGGTGATGAGGTCTCGATTAAGCTTTGGGGGGCATATACGTATGAAGCAAAATTAACCGTAGATAAAGAGGGAAATATTTTTATTCCAAGGGTAGGGCTTGTATATCTGTTGGGAGTGAGTAATCGCAATGTAATTTCTAAAATTAAACAGGCACTTAAACGCACATTTAATAAAAATGTATCGGTTTATGCCAGTTTGAATAACTATCAACCCATCTCGATTTTTGTAACAGGAGGGGTCAACACGCCAGGTCTTTATCAGGGGTTGTCTTCGGATTCGGTACTGCAACTGCTTGATAAAGCAGGGGGAATTATTAATGCCGAGGGGAGTTACCGAAATATTACCATTCTTCGAGCCAATAGGGTTATTAAATATATTGACCTCTACAGCTTTCTACTTGATGGTCAACTGGCACTTTTTCAGTTTAAAAATGGGGATGTGATTAAAGTAGGTTTCATGAAAGATATTATTGAAATCACTGGAGAGGTAAACCACCCTTATGTTTTTGAGTTGAATCAAAAGAGGGTTTTGGTGCAAGAGATTACTCGTCATATTACCCCCAAAGCCAATGCAACACATTTTATTATTACCCGTTGGCAAAATGGTTTGGAAAAAGTAGAGAAGTATCCGTTAATAGAGAGTCGTGAAGTCTATATTAACAGTGGAGAGAAGATAAATTTTATTAGTGACCACTACCGAGATAATATTATGGTCAATATTATGGGAGAGCATGGTGGGTTAAAAACAGTAACAGTTCCTAAAGGTACCAGTTTAAAGTCGGTGATTGCTCAAATTATATCTACCCCTATTTCGGATGAATCAGGAGTACAACTCTTTAGAAAAAGTATTGCCAAACGGCAAAAACAGTTGATTCAAGCCAATTTAAAAGATTTAGAGGCCAGAGTCTTAACCACAGGTTCATCAACAACCGAAGAGGCAAAGATTCGTAAAGAGGAGTCTGCTTTGGTACTAGATTTTATTAAAAGAGCCTCTACTATTAAGCCCAAAGGTCAAGTGGTTATTAATAGCGAAAGTAATCTATCACTAGTGATGCTTGAAGAGGGGGATGTTATTTATATTCCTAAAAAGACACAAATTGTGGTCGTAGAAGGAGAGGTCTCTCTGCCCAATGCTCAAACTTTTGTAGCACAATACAGCATCGAAGATTATATAAAATCATGTGGTGGATATAGCCCTAGAGCCAATATGAAAAAGGTGTTGTTGGTTAAAAAGAATGGTAAGGTATTAACTTATGATGCCAGTGGATGGTGGGCAGATTCAGCCCCCAACATAGAAGCAGGAGACTCTATTTTGGTCTTAGGAAAGATAGACAGTAAAAATATTCAAATTACTTCGAGTGTGACACAGATTTTGTATCAAGTAGCTGTGGGGGCTGCCGTGGTGTTGAGGGCGTTTTAGTAGGTTCGGTAACACCGAACAAAAATACCAAATATTTAAAATTGAAAATAAAAAATGATTTATTTATTCAAACCGTTAATGTTCGGTGTTACCGAACCTACGAATATTTTCACTGTAGATTTACCTCTAGGAGAGGATAAAACTAGAGAAAACGAATTAAGTTGTGTAGAAAGGTATAATTTGTAATCATGTTACCAATCAAGACCAATGGCTAAAAGAGACCATTTTCTATATTAACAGTTACAATAAACTTGCAATTATTACTCTTGAAGGTGAACATAAACAGCTTCAAAATCCCTCAGAGATTCTTAATTTTTGGCAGTGGCTTTTTAAAAATCAACATCGAATTGGCAAAGTGAAAGATTTTAATGCTGTTCCTAATATTTCTAAGATTTTAAAGTTTATTGGCGAGAAGATAACGCTGAATCAGCAAGTTTTCACCATTGATAACTTGGTGGCTGTTCAAGGAGGGGTGAATATTACGCTTAAAGATGAACGTGGACGGGTGGGGATTTTGTGTGATAAACGTGGGGAAAGAGTACATTTGATTGAGGAGGTTGAAGGGTTGTTTTCTAATCTATGATGCTGTAAAATTAAGCTTTGCTGTATATAATAAGTGAAAATATTTCTTTTAAGTTAAAAATTATAACAATCGAGAAACTTATGAACAGACCTTCACTTTTTACCAAAGTCATGTATCGCATTGCCCAAAAAAAAGGCTATCACAACAAAAAAGAGTACCACAAACTCTTAAAGATTAATCAGATTCCCCAAAATGAGCTTGATAGTCAAGAGATAGTGGTATATTTTTTTGGAACCATGGGGCAGGTGTATCAGATTAAACAGTGGATTGATACATTTAGTGAACTGCATAAACAGCATAAAATTACCGTAGTAGTAAGAAACTTTAATGTATATCGTTTCTGGAGAAAAGTATTGCCTTTTCATATTTACTACTGCTACACCATTAACGATATGTTAAGTTTTTATGAGACTACACACCCTAAAGTAATTATCTATATTAATAATGGGTTTAAAAACTTTCAATCGCTTATTTATGAAGATGCGTTGCACATACATATTAATCATGGTGAGAGCGATAAGTCTTCTGACCACTCCAATCAGGTTAAGGGGTATGATTATATCTTTGTACATGGTCCTAATGGGTATGATAACTATATGAAATACCTTATTAAGTTAGACCCCAATCAGTTGGTACAGACGGGTCGCCCTCAACTGGATTTTATAAAACCTATCAAGCTTGATACCTTTGGTCGAAAAGTGGTAATTTATGCCCCCACATGGGAGGCAACCCACCGTTCTATGAGGTACACCTCGGTAGATATTTATGGAGAGCAGATAGTTGATGCACTTTTGAGTGATGAGCGATACTATTTTATCTATAAACCTCATCCAAATTTGGGTGCAAATGATAAAAAGGTATTGGCGATTCATCAAGCAATGCTAGAGAAGATTAAAAATGACCCTTATGCAATTACCATTACCGATACCGATGTGAACAACATCTATCCGATTGTTGATTTTGCTATTTTTGATATGTCCTCGATTATGACCGATTACTTGAATGTCGATAAACCTTTTATTTTGGCAGATGTTTTTGACCCCTTAGTACATAAGGTTGATGATTACAATGTGCTTAAAGGGTGTAATCGTTTAACATTAGAGAATGTCGAAAATCTACTAGATGTGGTTACCGATGAGATAGACAATGACCCCATGAAAGCACACAGAGAAGAGATTAAAAGAGTCTATTTAGGAGATTATAAGCAGGGTGAGAGTATTAAAAAGTTTATAGACTCTGTTTCAAATATTATTGCCCAACGTGACAGAGAAGTTGCTCAAAAAGATAGTGAGGTGGTATCATGAATCAAAAATGTTTTGAATTGGTCAAAGAAGAAGTTGAAGTAGAAGAGCCTTTAAAAGAAAAAATAGCCCTCTATTTTTATGGGGGTATGGCAGAGGTCTATCAGATGGAGCAGTGGATGAAGGTGATGAATGAGCTTCATCAACGAGAGCCTATTTGTATTATTGTTCGTAATAAAAATGTGCGTACCCATTTAGCTAAAATAACCGATATTCCTATACGTTATGTTAATACCATTAATCAACTGCTTACCTTTTATGAAGAGAGTCATTTTAAAGTGATTCTTTATGTGAATAATGGCATGAAAAATTTTCAGTCACTAATTTACCATCGTGCATTGCACATTCACCTTAATCACGGAGAGAGTGAGAAGTCATCCATGCACTCTAATCAGAGTAAAGCTTATGATTATGTTTATGTGGTGGGGGATGGGGCGTATGATAGATATGCACGGCATATTATCAATCGGTCACGTGCCAATTATGTGAAAATTGGTCGCCCACAATTTGATTATATTGGAGAGGTGGTTAAAAACTTTGATAGAAAAGTAATTCTGTATGCACCAACCGATGAGTCAACCCATATCTCGATGCGATATACCTCTATTGAGCGATTGGGGTTAAAAATTGTTGATACCATTTTGGCTAATCCTAACTACCAATTGGTCTATCGCCCTCATCCTAGTACAGGTAAAAATAGTTCCATAGTGAAAGCCATTAACAGTGAAATTATAGAAAAAGTAAAAAATGCCGAAAACGGATGTGTAGAGAAAGAGTTGGATGCCATAGATTTACTCTCTGTCGTTGATTTGGCTATTTTTGACAACTCTTCACTGATTATTGATTTTTTAAACTTTGATAGACCGATGTTTGCCACCGATATGTTTATAGAGGAGTACCACGATACTACCCCTTTTAAGATGTTAGAGGGGTGTTCGATGTTGGATGAGAAGAATATTGATGATTTAATGGGGCTTATTGATAATGAATTAGAGCAAGATACCCGAAAGAACGAAAGAGCAGAGATTAAAAAATATTATCTTGGAGCATATAAAAAAGGAGAGAGTACAGAACTCTTTATTCAAAAGGTATTGGACGCAATGGATGAACGTGATACTCTGCTTGAAGCTAAAAATATGCTGGATACAATACATTAAGATGAAGCGTTTGGTTAAAATTTTAAAAAAAGCCCATACTAAGCATTTTAAAAAACTAGGAACCGATGGCTTTAGCCTCGCATCTTTCGGGACTAAAGTCTCCGATTCCAAAGAGTCTCAAAAGAAGCAATTTATTGAAAAAAAGCCATACAAAAAAAGAAACTTTATCTCAAAGTCTGCTTCGGTTAATAAAAAAGCTTTGCTTGAATCACCTGTAACCCTTTATGGAAATGCTGGTATTAGAAGCAATACCAGTATAGGTGCATTTACCTATATTAATACAGGAACCACCGTTTTTTATGGTACGACCATTGGACGATATTGCTCTATTGGAAAAAACAATGAAATTGGTCCTGTTGACCACCCGATGGATTGGTTAAGCAGTTCTCCCATTCAGTACAATATTAAAGAGCATTTTCCAGATTATTTAGAGTATTGTGATGATTTTCCACAGGTTAAAATTAGTCGTCCTGCTTCAACCATAATTGGTAATGATGTGTGGATTGCTTCGTTGGTGGTGATAAAACGGGGTGTTACGATTGGTGATGGAGCTGTTGTGGCTTCGGGTTCGGTGGTGATTAATGATGTTCCCTCTTATGCGATTGTTGGTGGTGTTCCTGCTAAAGTGTTAAAGTACCGTTTTAATGAAGAGACGATTGCTAAACTTTTAGAGATTAAGTGGTGGAGTAGAGATTTAAAAGCATTGGCAGGTATTGAGTTTGATAATATTGATAGAGCAATAGAACAGTTAAGAGGGAATCATGAGCAGTAAAAAAACCATTATAACCTACGGAACATTTGACATGTTTCATATAGGGCATTTGAAATTGTTACAACGACTAAGTGGATTAGCAGATGAGCTTATTGTTGCCATCTCAACCGATGAGTTTAACAGAGGAAAAGGGAAAAAAGTAATGATTCCCTATGAACAAAGAGCTGAAATTGTTGAGAATATTAAGTGTGTTGATAGAGTTATTCCTGAAGAGAATTGGGAACAAAAAGTTACCGATGTAAAAAAGTATGGTATAGATATTTTTGCCATTGGTGATGATTGGAGGGGTGAGTTTGATTTTTTAAAAGAGCATTGCGAGGTGGTTTATTTGGAACGCACCAAAGATATTTCGACCACACAACTTAAAAGGTCACTAACCAACTTTATCTCCATTCCCAAAGAGGATATTATTAATGCGTTTGAGATTATTGAAGCCCTTAAGAAAGATTTTGAATAGATTATGATTGGTAGAATTTTACGTTCACGTCGTCTAAAAGCACTGGTTTTAGGATTTATTGACCCTCTGTTTAGAAAAAATCCCAATAAAATTCTGTTTGTGGTTAAAGATAGAACTTATTTCTCGGGGAATATTCGGGTGGTTTGTGAACGCTATATCAAAGAGAATACTACCCAACTCTATATCTATAAAGATGGCGTGTGCCAACATGATATTAAAGAGGAGTTAGAAAATTTAGGCGTTAAAGTCTTAGATGGCTTTTCACTAATTTCACTCTTCCATATTGTAACCTCAGGGGTGATGGTACTTTCACACAATCCCCGAGATGCCCATATTCGTAAAAAGTTTAAACAGCGAAAAATTATTAATCTTTGGCATGGAGTAGCCATTAAACGAATAGAGAATCTTATGCCTGATATTCCTGATTTAAAACAGCAACAGCTAAACAATAATGCCAAGCTTTATGATTTGTTAATTGCCAGTAGTCAAGAGGATAAGCAGACCAATGTAAAAGCCTTTGGAGTTCATTCGAGTCGAGTTAAAATAACAGGTCTTCCCCGTTATGAGATTTTAAAAGAGAGCTATAAACAAGGTGTTCTACTTAAAAAAGAGTCCAAGAAGATAGAGAAGATAAAAGATGGTCGAAAGCTTATACTCTTTGCTCCTACTTTTAGAGAGTCAAATATCTCTGCGATTGAGCAGATAAGCGATAGTGAGTGGAGAGTGTTAGAAGCGTTTATTAAAAAGAACAATTTACTTTTTGGAATTCGACCTCACCCGTATGATATAAAATATCTACCTAGATTTATCAAAAATAGTGACCACTTCTATCTTTTTGAGAGTTCAGAGTTTACTGAACCAAATATTATGCTCAAACTTAGCGATGTTTTGATTGTCGATTTTACAAGTATATGGGTAGATTATTTGTTGTTAAAACGACCCATTATCGGTTTTGCTAAAGATTACAGACACTACCTAGAAGAGGAACGGGGATTTGTTTATGATTTTAATACTATCTTCCCAAGCCCTTTTGTTGATAGGATTGAGAGCCTAATAGAAGAGATAAAAGAGGCAACAGTGGTTAACAATCCAACACTATATAAAGAGACAACAGATACTCTACATGGATATGATTTAAGTCACGATTTTTCAAAAGATATATATGAACAGATTGAAATAGTGAGAGATAATGGATAGGCTTATCTCATTATCCTCGCCTCTTATTGAAAATAGTAAATATTTTTTAAATATAGAAAAGACTACTTTTTTAAAAAGTTTAAAATATATCTTCTCTAAAGTTACTTTTGTAGGATGGGGTCGAAAAAAATCAGGTCTTTGGGCTACACAAATGGCAAAGTTAACAAGAGGAGATTTTTTACTACTAGAAGATGGATTAATACGCTCTTTGGGTTTAGGAGTAGAGGGGAGTCCTAGCTTCTCGATGGTTCAAGATAATGTGGGTATATATTATGATGCCACCACTCCTTCAAAACTTGAAAATATACTAAATAGCTATGATTTTAATCATGATAAAGAATTAATGCAGATAGCCAAAGAGGCAAGAGAAAAAATTATAGAGTATAAAATCTCGAAATATAATAATTTCAAAAAGGTAGATTTGAGCTACCTTAATAATAAGAGAGCAAAAGTCCTCATAATAGCTCAAACCTACGGTGATAGCTCGTTGAAGTATGGATTGGCTGAAAATTTCACTACAAAAGAGATAATTGAGGATGCAATCAGAGATAATCCACATGTAGAGGTTTATATTAAAATTCACCCTGATGTCCTCTTGGGTAAAAAAAAGTCAGATATTGATTTAGAACAGATTCCTAAAACATGTCATATTTTAACCGATAATGCCAACCCTTTGGTACTGTTAAAATATTTTAATAAGGTCTATACCAAAACATCAGGAATGGGGTTTGAGGCACTGCTTTTAAACAGAGAGGTACACTGCTATGGTATGCCTTTTTATGCAGGATGGGGGGTAACGATTGATAAACTAAAGGCTCCTAGACGGCAACGAATGTTAACGGTAAATGAGATATTTGCTTCTATGTATATACTCTATACTACCTATTATAACCCCTATACCCATAAAAAAATCGACCTACTAGAGACGATTGAGAGCATTGTCTCTCATCAAAATAAACATAATTTTTAGATATAATTTTTAAAAAAGGTTGTTTACACATGAAAATTTTATTAAGCATTGTTCTTTTGGTCAATTTTTTATAAAATCGAGTGTTTCAAGTTCTCCAATGGTTTTAATATTGGCAATATTCATGGGTTGAATACAGTACGGTGGGCAACTTCTTTTACTGTTATCTTCTGTTCTCTCTATTAAAAAGTCTTTGTTTTGATAAACAATTTGAACCGAATCCAATTGGGTTGTAATTTTAATTTTATGCGTGGTTTTTTTTAAGGTTTTTTTCTCTTTAAGAGGCTCTTCTTCTTGAATTAAGCTCTTTAATACAAAGGATTTTTCTTCTAGTAGATTATTTTGGGAGCACTCTTCTTGGGTGTTGCTAACGAAGGTGCTACACCCTATCTCTAATGCTTGGACATGGGTATTTAATAACAAAAATATCCCCACTGTTGTGGTGCTTACCTTAAAAAATTTCTGTTTTATTTTAGAGTTTTGGGGGCTTTTCTCGAACTAAAGAAGCTTTCATTAGTTCAGCCAAACTATAAGATTTTTCACCTATTTCATAGGCTAGAATATCACCATTTTTCCCCACTACAATGGTTAAGGGAATGATACCACTCCACCCATAGTGTGTTTTTAGATAGTTATAGAACTTTTGATGATTGTCT
>DCAF01000002.1:0-2096 GCA_002311915.1 Sulfurovum sp. UBA1140
ACAACAAGTGCATACTATACATATAATGCTAATGATATTTCTAATAAAATGTTAGTAACTCAACCAATGAAAAGAGTTCTTGTTCAACTTGGTAATGATGATGGTTATTGGCAGAACTTTACACCTGCTAACCAGTGGGGTGGTTTCTTAATTAACTACAACCTTCTTGATGAAGATGAGAGATCAGATAGTGAAACTATTAATATTACAAAAGGTAATATTACTTCACCATTTAACTCATCTCCAGATGATGCAGTTATTACTTATGATGATGAGCTTGTAGAATTAGCAGATCTTGAAGATAGTGCAGCACAAGATTACTTTAAAACTACAAATGGTTTTGCATATATCAACTTTGAAGGTAGTGCAAAAGGTCTTCCAGCAGTTGTTACACAAATGGTTGGTTCAAAAGTAGGTGCTAGATATCATACTAACTGGGTTTATGCTCCAACAATTAAGTAATAAAGGATAGATAATGAAAAATAGTTTATTAAAATTACTTGTAGTTACAGCAGTAGGATTGGTTGTAGTTGGTTGTGGTAGTAGTGGTCAAAGTAAGACAACTACTCCAACAGCAGCTCCAACAGCAGCTCCAACAGCAGTTCCAACGACTGCTCCAACAGCAGTTCCAACTCCAACGGCTGCTCCAACAGCAGTTCCTGCAACTCTTGATGCAGATAAAATCTTACCATAAGGTTTAGATCTATCTATTATCTCCCTAACTTTGGGGAGATAAGCTTTTAACTTTTCTCCAAATTAATTCTTCATTTTAAACTTAAAATAAAATTAACGCTTCTTTTATAGATTAATGCTATACTTATAGTCATAAAAATAGATATAAAAAGAGAACCATAATATGTTATACAAATACAAAGGCATCACCAAACAAGGCAAAAGTGCCAAAGGAAGTATCGAAGCTTCTAATGTTGATGAGGCAAAGAAGAAACTTAAAGCGCAAGGTATCTTTTATCAAGATATCTATGCGACCAAAGAGATTAATCTGAAGAATTTCTCGAAACGAGAGATGCCAGGACCACTACTTAGCTCTTTTTCAAAAGAGTTGTCCTCTTATCTTAATTCGGGTATGGCAATTTTAACAGCCATACGACTGATAGAAGATCAACATCAAAAAGAGAAAAAATATGCCTCTTTTTTAGCTTCGTTACGTACCATGATTGAAGAGGGTAAATCACTCTATCATGCACTTAACACCCAAAATATTTATGGTATGCCTGATTTTTTTCTTCAGAGTATTAATGTGGCAGGACAGAGTGGTAAACTAGTTTCGGTACTCATACAGATGGGAACCTTCTTCTCGACCCAAGCTAAGGTAAAAAAGCAGGTGGGAAATGCCTTGGCGTATCCTATGTTTATCTTTATTGTAGCCATTGGTATGGTAGGGTTTTTAATTACTTTTGTGGTTCCTAAAATTACAGGAATTTTTGAAGATACAGGACAAGAGTTACCATCCATTACCCAGTTTGTATTGGGGGTAAGTGACTTTTTGAGTGCACACTATATTGTGCTGATATTGGGTATTGTGGGGGTTATTGTTGCTTTTAAAAGTGCCTATAAATATATCTATAGTTTTAAACGGTTTTATGATGGATTAATGCTTAAAGTTCCTATTATTGGGGCGTTGATTCAGAACCATGAGTTGGGTCGTTTTTCGTATATTCTTTCACTTATGTTGGATTCGGGTGTCTCTTATGCTCACGCCGTTAAACTTGCCACCACTACTTTTAGCAATAGTGCCTTTAAAGAGAGTTTTGAAGAGGCCTCACATCGGGTGATTGAAGGGAATAAGCTCTCACACGCTCTGCAACGGGGCAAGGGAACCAAGCCCAAACGAAACTTTATGCAGGCATTAGCCCTAGGAGAGGAGTCGAGCGAAGTTGCCAATATCTTAAGCAATATCGCCTCTTTATATCAAGAGGAGAATGAGGATAAGTTAAAGTTACTACTAAGCCTACTTGAACCTTTTATGATGCTTTTTATTGGTGGAGTGGTTGGTATTATTGTCGCTGCGATGTTGTTACCTATTTTCTCAATGAACTTGGGTGCAAAGATGTAAGCGTTACAAAGCTACTTTGGAA
>DCAF01000002.1:2161-21490 GCA_002311915.1 Sulfurovum sp. UBA1140
GCCTTCTGATTCCAAGTTTTGCTATAATGGTATTAAAAAGGAGAAGAGTGATGAAAAAAATAGTGTTATTTATAGCAATGGCAACAACGTTAAGCACGGCTGATATGATTGGTGGAGAGGTCAATATTGGTTACTACAGCCACACGCCTAGTGGGGTGGCAAATTATGATGGTGACAGGGCTGATATTGAAAAAGATCTGAATTGGGGGAGTGAGCAGGATATTTTTTTTAAAGTCTATTTTGAACATCCTATTCCTCTGATTCCTAATATTAAAGTAGGTTATAGCAATTTTTCACATGAGGGTCATGGAACAGCAAGTAAAGATTTCTCTTGGGGTGGAGTTAAACTGTTTACTCTTGAAGATACGGTTGATACCAAACTTGATTTGAGCATGAGTGATATAACGCTCTACTATGAGATTTTGGACAATTGGCTTAATTTGGATGTTGGAGTTAATATTAAATATCTTGATGGTTTTATTGATGTCGAGACCACTACTGAAAAAGAGCATAAAACTTTTGAAGTTCCACTTCCTATGCTTTATGCTAAAGCACGATTTGATATTCCTGCTACCGATGTGAGTTTTCAAATTGAAGGAAACTATGTTAGTTATGATGGTAATACCGTTTATGATGTTGAAATGGGGGCTAGATACACTTTTTTATTAGGACTTGGGGTAGAAGCTGGGTATAAGGCATTTAAACTTAAATTTGATGATGTTGATGACCTTAGCTTGGATGCTGACTTTTCTGGCTTGTATGGAAAAGTTGTTTGGGATTTCTGATGGCAAAGCAACGTTTTAGAGACTTGAAAAAAGGTCAAGTTAACAACAATAAACCAACCAAAAAAAAGCCTAAAAAAGAGGGCTTAATCATCCCTTATGCTACCAATAAGCAAAAGAGTAAAGCTGTTTTAACCGATATATTTATGTTGTTGATGCCCATTATGTATATTGTTTTTTATTTGGTCATGGATGGCAGAGAGGCTTTTGCCGAAGATAAGATGTTGGGATGGCTCTATATTTTGGTTCCTTTTATTATTTTTCAATCAGCTTTTATGTTTTTTAGTAATGGGCAAACACCTGGGTATCGGGCGTATAAGATACGTGTGGTAGACACTGAAACTTTTTTAAAACCCCCACTCTTTTCGATTATTTTTAGAAATACAGCAATGGTTTTAAGCATCTTAACACTTTTTGGATGGCTTATGATGTTTTTTAGAAAAGACCATAAAGGACTCCATGATCTGTTAAGTAATACATCTGTTATTAATGATCAACACCATAAAAACCGTGGATGAAAATTTATCTCTCTCTTTTTTACCTCTTCTATTTTGCATTAGTGGGGGTTTATGTTGTTTTTATGCCCAAGGTGTTGTTAGATTTTAACTATACTAAGGTCGAGGTAGGCATTATCTACGCGGCAGCTCCTTTTATGCGTTTTTTACTCCCCTTTGTTTTTAAGCACTTGATTGAGTTGACCGATAAAATTTTTACTATATCCCTCTTTTTTACCTTTATTGCCACGTTAATCTTTTTAAATACGGTTGATAATTTTGCACTCTATCTTGTTGCCAACTTGCTCTTTGGTGCTTCTATGGGGGTGTCGCTTCCTTTTGTTGAGACCATTGCACTGCAACAAATTTCTAAAAAAAATTATGGAAAGATTCGACTTTGGGGTTCTGTAGGATTTATACTCATTGCTCTGTGGTTGGGAAAAGTGCTTAGTGACCCTTATGAGGCACTCTATTATCTAAGTGCTATAGCTTTTTTAACACTGCTCTTTGGTTTGTCTGTTTTACAATTTGATAAACAACCTAAAAAGGCAGAACAAGAGAGCGACAAATCATTTTCACTTAGCAAATTTTGGGCATTTTGGGGCAGTGTGTTTCTGATGCAACTCGCTTTTGGAGGATTTTATAACTTCTTTACCATCTACGAGGTTGACCATGGTATCAGTTTAGAGATGGTCAGTTGGATGTGGACATTTGGGGTGGTTTGTGAGATTCTTATGCTCTATTTTCAAGGTGCTTTACTTCAACGAAATCTTTTAACCCTTTTAAAAGTGGCAACTCTATTAACAGCTTTTCGATGGTTAATTTTATATTTCTATGCTGATTCGGTTATAATAACTTTTGCTTCACAATCTCTACATGCTGTTAGTTTTGCTCTGTATCACACGGCAACCATTACCTATGTTTTTACACTCTATACACAAAAACGGTTGGCACAGCAGTTTCTTTTAGGGATTGGATTTGGATTGGGTGGTTCCATTGGAGCTTTACTTTCGGGACGAATTTATGGTGAATATCTCTTTTTAATTGAGGCAATTATTACTTTAGGAGCATTTGGAATGCTCCTAATTCATGATAGACGAAAAGAGGACTACTTAAAGTTATAATATCGAGCAGGGTAGTCCCCTTTAAGTAGAATCTCATCGGTATAAAAGATAAAGACGGGTTCTTCTCCCTCTTTAATACTTACGGGAATCTCCTCTTCTTCGGTAAGATTAATCTTTTTGAGTATCTTTTTAAGTGCTTCTCTGCTCTCTAAATCTTTAATATCAAACTCATCACGCAACAGTTCATAAGCATCTTTTTCATCTTTGTCATATTTATAGACATTTGGGATTAAAAAAAGAGAGTTATCGAGTTCGCTGTTGCCTCGGTTTGAGATATAGACTGCCATGTCTTGATTTTTTCCTTGTAGTTCCATTGCTCCCATGACCACTATCGAGACAATAATAACGGCCATAATAACTTCGATAAGGGTAAAAGCTCTGTTTGTTTTTATACTTTTCATTTAGTAAAAGTTCCCACTATCTTTAATATTGTATTGGGGTTTAATCCAAAGCTCTTTGGCAACGTCGAGGTCTTCTACCTCTTGGGCTTCACCAAAATAACTGGGGAAATAATAGAGACCCTGATTATTTTCAAGCACCATTTGGGTACTGCTTCCGTTGGCATAGAGGGTGTATCGTAGGGTAATTTTTTTATCTTTAATTCGACCAAACTCTTCAACATGTACAAGGTGATTCTCTTTGTCCATTTTATAAACTTTAAGTGCAGTACCCAATGCAATATTGCCTTCATACGGGGTAATGTTTGCACCTTTTGCAATGTAGCAGTCGGTAGATTTTTCTATACAGAAGAACTCTATATCTTCATCACTTTGAAATAGAGTTCGTAGGGTGTTAGAGAGATTAGAGATTTTAAGGGTATCAACTTTTTGTTCTTGTTTTACCACCTCGGAAAAGACCATAAATCCTACCAATGAGATGATAAGAATAACAATAATAAGCTCTATTAGCGTAAAAGCTTTTGAAAAGTTTGGAATCGGAAGGCTCTGCCTCCTTGGTTCGGGAGTAAACTCTCCGTTCCCCAAGCAGTTTTTCAAGAAAAGCTTAAACATTCATAGTTACTTTTGGCAATCAGGAAAAAGAATGTCGGCTCCCTGTTCGGTTCCTCCCTCTTTTCTATCGGCACCAAAACTGACAATTTTAAACTCATTTTCACTTTTGATATAGGTTAAATGGCTTCCCCAAGAGTCTTTAGGTAATTTTTCTAAATAGGGAGCACTTGAGTAGTTGGGGTATCTCTCGGCATCAGGATTAGCAACCAACGCTTCTAAACCCTCATCGGTCTCGGGGTAGACTCCATTATCAAGTTTAAACATTTTAAGTGCTTGTTTGATAGAACCCATCTGAGTACAAGCCAGTTTTCGTTGAGCTTGATTTCCTTGTCCAATGACTTGTGGTGCGACCAATCCTACTAAAAGACCTAAAATTAAAATAACAACGAGTAACTCAATGAGTGAAAAAGCCTTTCTCTCTGTTCTTCCTTGAATAGTATTAAATTTATCACTTAGTATTTCTGTTTTATTTTGTTTTAATATTGCCTGCTTTTTTATGAGTGGGTTGTAAACTTTAGCCATGTTTAAATTTCCTTAGTTAGTTTAGGTTATAATATCAGTGATTTTACTTGAATTGAGCTTTATAATGGATAAAACAAAAAGAGGTATTGCCCTTTTTATTACACTTTTAATCATCGCCTCTATTTTATCAATAGTTGCGGTCTCTTTTAGTTATTTGGAAAAGGCTCGACATGATGCGAGTCGTGTCTCTGCATTGATTCAAGGGAACTTACTGTACAAACATACAACAAATATTTTAAAACGAATTTTTCCCAAAGGGAAAGCAGACAGTAAAAAATTGGATATTTTATACACCATGCCGTTGATGTTATCGGCAAAAAAGAGTGATTTTATGGTCAACCTACAGTGCCGACCGATTTTGGTGGGAGTACCAATAGTATGGTTAGATGAGGATTTTAGTAAAAAAACTCCCGCTCGATATGAGTTGGCAAGAGAAGTTTTAACCACGATTATGGAACTTTATGAGATAAGGAATCCAAGTCAATTTGAAACGGCTCTTTTTGCTGTTATCACAGGAAAAGAAGAGGCTGATCGTGAGTATTCTAAAAGATTAACTCTGCCCAAAGGGTTCTCATCAAAAAAGCAGTTTGAGCGTTTTCTTTTAGATTATCGTTTGAGGTATGACGATGAGAATATTTATAAAGTACCTTGGGAACAATATTTTACCTTTATTGACGTGACCAAAAATGCGGTGATTGATGGGGGTTATCTTAGTGTTGAGCTTATCTCCTCAGCCTTTGATATTCCCATAGATATTGTCAGAGAAGGGTGGATAATCAATAGTGAGTTTGAAACAAAACCAACCCTTACAAAATTTTTAGAGGATAATGGAGTGATGATTAAACCCAATAAGAGACTCTTTTCGGATAAGGGTCTTAATGCCATACATTGTGAGCAGACCTATGCTTACCGTGATGGTCATTATCGTTTTAGTTTTGATTATTCAGATGAAAGGAGTGTTAATTTTGAATTTAATGGGAGGATCTAACCGTAGAGTGTTGATTCATGAAAATATGAAACCTATAAGCCATAGTGGGAGTATTGATATTATATTGACCCCACAGTTTTATACGTTTTTGCGTGAAGAGTTGGCAATTAAGTTTGCTTACCAAGCCAAGCAGATTGCACCAGCACTCTTTGATGACTATTTAGAAATAGGAAAAGAGTACCAATATCATGTTTTTAAATCTAACAGTTATTGGTATTTTTTTGCTTACAGTATTGATGAAATCATCAGTTTTTTAGAAGAGAAAGGGGTTGAAGCCCATCAAGTTGGTAAAATCTATTTTGCACAAGAGTTGGCATCGGTATTAGAAGCACCAATGGTTCTAGGTGAAGAAGAGGCGATGCAGTCAATGGGAGACATTGTTGCCATAATCCCAAAGCGTTTAATAAATCCAGAGGATGATATTTATCAAGAGATAGATTTGTCTAAAGTCTCCTTGCATAATGGTATTGCACTAAGTAGCTCTTATGAGTCGGTCATTCCATTAAAGCAAACGGTGTTTATTACAACCCTTTTGGTGGTACTTGGGGGGGTATTTTTGGCAGAAGGGAATCGAATTAAAGGCTCTCTTGAAAATATCGAAGCGAAAAGAGATTTGATTTTGGTAAAAAATCCAAAACTTGCCTCAACACTGATTCGTAACAGTGAGCTTGGTAAATATGAACCCATTGATAAAAAAGAGCGTTTGAAACGAGACAGCATTAAAGTATTATCAAAAATGCTCTCGGCTAAAAGTGTTTTAAAAATGTTATCGGTTGACGATAAAAGTGTTATGGCATCCATTGAGACCAAAGATGCCAACAGTGCTAAACAGATAAGAAATCGTGCAAAAACTAAAAAATTTACGATTAAACCAATGGGTAGTGGTCAGATACAACTGGAGAAAAAAATATGAATTTAATGACCTTGAAACGATTTAAAAATGAGCTTATTATTCTAATCGCTTCTCTGTTTGTACTGCTTAGTTTTGGATATAAACTTTCGGCTAAAGAGCATGTAGCCAAAGAGATAATTGAGATAGAGAATTCGATGACTCAAATTGGTAAAGTCTCTGGATTGAAACAGTTGTGGGGCGATAAGGGTATTGCTAAAGAGGCTGAAAAGTTTAAAACAGTGGTGGCAAAGAGTAAAATAAAATCATTTGAGAAGCGTTCTAAAAAAATGGTGGCAAAATATGAAAATTTAAATGTTAAAGAGCTTAACAGTGTGATGAATCAACTGCTCAAAACCCCTTTTCAAATTTCAAAACTTATGGTGACTGAACAAGCCAAAGAGCAATATAGAATGGAGTTCACATGCAAATGGTAAAATGGATTTTTGGTGGATTTTTTCTACTTATTCCTTTCTTGTGGTTTTTAGCCCCCAAACAAGAGATCTATTATCTTATGGAAAAAGAGTTAGAAAAAGAGGGAGTGGTCATTAGTAATGAGACATTTACCGATGGATGGTTTGGTTTAACCATTAGCGATGCCGATATTTATTTTAAAGGCATTCCCATTGCCCATGCCTCATCGTTAGAGTTGGATATTCTCTTTTTTTACAATCAACTTCGTATTACTTCCGTTGTTTTGGATAAATCGTTACACAATATTGCACCCAAGCAGGTGAATGAAGTGGTGGCAACGTACAGTGTGATTAAACCGTTTAAAGTGGCAATTGAGGGGAGTGGCTCTTTTGGAGAGATACAAGGGGGTGTCTACTTAGATAAAGGTATGGTACAGCTCACTTTCCCTGAGGTTAAAGATATTAATGCACTTAAAAAATTCTTGAAAAAAGATGCAACAGGATGGTATTATGAAAAAATTTATTAATAGTGAACTCTTTTCATTTATTGTTTTTTTAATAGCTATGGTAACGGTTTCTAAAGCCATCTGGTTGGTTATTGCTCTGCTTTTTTTACCCAGCAGTGGTGTAGAGTATTCTAAAAACGAGAAGGCATCACCACTCTACTATCATATTAAATTGGCAAGTAGTAAACCTCTTGTTCAAGCATCGCCTAAGCCTCAAGCACAAAAGAGTGTTCAAGGGAATATGCAAGGGTATAAACTTTTAGCACTTTATAGTGCCAAAGATGTTTTGGTGGTTACTGTAGAGAAGGCTAAAAAAACTGAAGTGTTGGCAAAAGGTGAAACGATTGATGGATTTAAACTCATTGGTGGAGGTTCAGATTATGCACTGTTTAGCAAAGGCAACAGAGAGTTTAAACTGTTGTTGGATGGAACTAAAAGTAGGGTCTCTAGCATAAGAAGAAAGAGTTCGCAACCACTTAATACGGCTGTAGTTAAATCGACATCAACGGATAATATTACGGAGAGTGAAGATGGGGTAGGCAAGGTGGTTCAACGTGGACTGTTAAGCTCCTACACCAAAGATGTTGAAAAAATTTGGAAAGATATAGGAATATCTGAATACAAAGTTAATGGTAAATTGGGTGGATTTAAAGTTAACTTTGTTAAAAGAGATAGTGATTTTGAGAAGTTGGGATTAAAACGGGGTGACATCCTAACCTCAGTAAATGGTCAAGAGTTAAATAGTTATAATGCTGCGTTTAGTTTCTATAAAGAGATAGAAACGGTCGAAAACTTAACCTTAAGTATAAAAAGAGATAATAAAGATATGGAGTTAGAGTATGAAATTCAGTAAAATAGCAGTAGGATTATTTCTTGCATTGGGTGTTCAAGCTCATGCTGAAAAGGTAGATATTAATTTTAAAAATTTAGAGATTAGTGATTTTGTGAAGATGGTGGGCAAGATTACAGGTAAAAATATTCTTATTGATAACAGCATTAAGGGAAAAATTAATTTTAATAAAAATGCAGATATTGACAAAGAGCAACTGATTCCCATATTGAACTCTATTTTAGAGACCAAAAAGATGTCATTGGTCAATAAGGGTGACTACTATCAAGTGGTCAAGAGTGTAAATGTTGCAGGACATGGTGTAGATGTTCGAGATGACATTGGTCGTGGGGGAACCATGCGTACCGTTATTTTTCAACTCACCAAGGTAAATACTTCGGTGATTAGAAGCAAAATTAAACCACTTTTGCATAAGAGTGCTAAAGTTATCTCTTTTAAGAACAATAATCTTTTGGCAATTACTGCCTATCCTCAAAGTTTGAAATCAATCAAAAAACTCATTGATAAAATAGAGAATCAACCCGAGACACAGAGTCATATCATGATACTTCAAAATGCACTGGTGAAAGATGTTTTTCCTTCTGTTCAACATATGTCCAAATCACTTTTTGCACAAGATATTGTTAGTGAAAAGGTCTCTGTTAGTCAAGATAAAGCCAGTAATGCCATTATCTTGGTGGGAAATCGTAAAAATATTAATAAATTGGTTCGCTATATTGAACAGCTTGATATTGAGGGGCAAAGAGAAGATATTCAACGTATGTATGTAATTCCACTTGAAAACTCTAATGTTGAAGATATGGAGAAGATACTTAGTAAACTTTTGCCCCAAATGACAGGTAATATGGGCATCGGGGGGAGTATTAACGCCACAATTAGAGAGAAAAAACTTCCTGCCACACCACAAGCTCCTGCTCGAGGCAACCGTTCCCCCATGTCCAAAGATATGAAAGTAAAAAAAGCAGTTATTGCCAGTGATATTGAACGAAATGCCTTAATTGTTTTGGCAAATTTGGCTCAGATAGAGAATATTCGTGAAACCGTAAGATTGCTAGATATTGAGAAGGCACAGGTCTATATTCAAGCTAAGATTATTGAGGTCAATACCAATTTAGCAGAAAACATTGGTATTAAGTATGGGTTTAATGGGGGGTCGATTACTTCGAATGGTATCTTCTCTTTAATTGGTAATGCAGGGGCTGCCCCATTGGCTATTTCGGGTGAGCTTTTAGGGTTTTTGAACAACACAACCACCCAGTTGGATCAAAATGGTAATGCTTATACCACCACCAATAGAGCATTTGAGTTTGACAGTGGGATTAAAGAGGTCTTCTCTATGGGGGCTCAACTTGATTTGCTCAAACAAAATGGTGCAGCACAGATACTCTCGGAACCCTCTATTTTAACTAGCAACAACAAAGAGGCTTCTATCTATGTGGGGCGTACCCAATCAATTCTTACCCAGTCTCAACAGAGTCTACAGGGTTCATCAAATGTACTAAACAACTACAGTCGAGAAGATATTGGTATTACCCTTAAAGTAAAGCCTCGACTCTCTAGTAACAATAAAGTAAACCTTGAAATTGAGACCACCATCGAAGATATTTTACCAGGTTCAGGGACATCAGCCGATAGACCCACCACGACCAAACGTTCGGTTAAAACCAATGCCATTGTTAATCATGGTGAGACGATTATCTTAGGGGGGCTCATTAAGACAGCCAGTGGTGAGAGTTCAACCAAAGTACCAATATTGGGAGATATTCCTATTTTGGGTAGACTCTTTACCTCTAGGGGAGAGTCTAAAAGTCAAGTGAATGTGGTGATTTACCTTACCCCCTATATTATACAAAAAAGTACCGACTTAAAAGATTTACGTAAAAATTTAGATGAGTTAGAGTCGGTACAGCAGAAGTTCAATAAGATTGTTTTAAATGAGTTAGAGAAAAAAAGATTGGGTATAACAGAGAAAAAAAGACATGTTACTTTTGCCAGTCAGTCTCAACTTATTGTTCCTCAGTATACAGATAGTTATGGTGAAGAGGTAGCAGAATCCCCTATTATTCCCAACTATCAATCTGTTATTGAACCAACTCAACGAAAAGAGGTCATAGAGGCTTATGAACCATCTACCTATGAACAAGAGGAGCCTTTAGAAATACAGAGTGAATCTATTTTAGAGACGATTAATCAACAGAATCAACATATTGATTTAGATCAGATTAATACGGGTATTGAGTATGATGAAGGGACAACCTTTACCAATGAGGTTTATCAGTAATGGAAGATAGAGTCTCTTTACGTTTGCCTTTTCTTGAGGGGGTTGATTTAGAACCCATTTGGAGCGAAGAGATTGATAACCAATTGGCAATGAAACACCATCTTCTTTTTGCTTATGTACAGAATAAAAAATGTATTATTATCGAAAAAGTTAATATTGCTATGGCACTCAATCATCTTGCGAAACTAGAGATGGATTACCCCATTGTCGAGATTGATAGTGAGAGTTTTGAGCGTTTAGGCAATAAATTTTTAGAGATTAAAACAGGCAGTGATTTTGATAAGCTAGATACAGGAAGTGCCGATGATATTATTGAAGTAGAGTCTGATTTATTAGATTTTATTCGTAATTCACAAGACCTGCTCTCTAACGAAGAGTCTGCCCCTGTGGTAAAACTGGTGAACTCACTCTTTTTTCAAGCCATCAAAAAAGGGGCTAGTGATATACATATTGAGACCCTAGAAAAAAAGGGCGAGGTACGTTTACGGATTGATGGTGCATTAAAAAAACATCTCGATATTGATAAGAACATCACGGGCTTGGTTATTTCGCGTATTAAAGTTATCTCGAATCTTGATATTTCTGAAAAAAGAGTACCTCAAGATGGTCGTACCCAAGTGACCATTGCAGGAAAACGGCTTGATATTAGGGTTTCGGTGCTTCCGACCTATTATGGTGAACGGGTGGTCATGAGAATACTGATGCAGAGTGAGAGTATTCCCACATTAACCGATTTGGGTTTTTCAGAAGAACTCACAGCAGATTTACATAAACTGCTACTGCACCCACACGGAATGATACTGGTTACAGGACCTACGGGTTCGGGTAAATCCACCACTCTACATGCGTGTCTGCAACATATTGCTACACCTGATAAAAATATTATTACCGTAGAGGATCCCGTGGAGTACAATGCTGAAAATGTCAATCAGATTCAGGTGAATACCAAGGTGGGGCTGACTTTTGCAGCAGGGCTTCGGTCAATACTACGGCAAGACCCCGATATTATTATGATTGGAGAGATGCGTGACAGTGAAACGGCTGAAATTGGTCTACGTTCAGCGTTAACGGGTCACTTGATGCTCTCGACTCTGCATACCAATGATGCCACTTCGGCACTCTCTCGTTTGATGGATATGGGCATTGAAGATTTTTTAATTGGTTCAACACTCTTGGGGGTATTGGCTCAAAGGCTTACTAGAAAACTCTGTACAGAGTGTAAAGAGGAGACGAGCCTTTCAGATTCGGTACTTGATGAGTTGTCAATCGCCCAAGGAACACGCTTTTATAAAGCTGTTGGATGTAAAGCGTGTGATTTTACAGGATACAGTGGACGACGTGCCGTGGGTGAGCTTTTTGTGATGAATGATCGGGTAAAGATGATGTTGAAAGATGGTTTAAATGACCATCAGATTCGTATTGCCGTGCGAAAAGCAGGGATGATTACCATTGCCGATAAGCTTAAAGAGATGCTTATTGATGGAGAGACCTCGTATGAAGAGGCAGTTCGTATTGGAATTATGGAGAACTAATGAGAAAGTATAGAGCAGGGTTTACTCTACTAGAGGTATTGATTTCAATCATGTTGCTCTCGTTGGTATTGATGGCTCTGTATAAAAGTAGTGAGATTCTTCGTGCTTCAAATAGACAACTTTTTACCCATCTTGAACGGGCTTCTGATTCTATTAAAGGGAGTAGAACACTCTATATGGATCTGCTTCAGTCGGATAACAATATTACGATTGATAGTAAAAAAGAGTTTCATCATATTACAATAGAGCGTACCCAACACTCACTCTATGGACTTCCTTATGCCAAAGTAGTCTGGTTGGTCTATAAAGAGGATAATCAACTGCTCCGAGTTGAAGGGAATGGTTATCAACTTCCTTTAAAGAGTGAACAGCAGGTAGAGATTGATGAGATTGTTGCCAATTTAAAACTTTTTAAACTCTATAAGAGTAAAAAAAAGGATAAGATACTGGTTATTTCACAAATAGCAGGTCAAGAGGTACAGAGCTTTATGATTCAGAATTTATCCCCACCTCGACCTCCTAGTAAACCTAAGTTGGTGAATCCTTCAACACTGGGTAAGCGAAAAAAAGGTGATAAAAATGAGGGAATTTTTGTTCCTCCTAAGATATAATACTCCAAAAGGATAATTTATGACCGTTACAAAATACTCTGCCAATGGCAATGACTTTATACTCTTTATTGCTCAAAAAAGAGCCGATAGAAGTGAACTTGCCAAAAAACTTTGTCATCGTCAAAATGGTGTGGGGGCTGATGGCTTGGTGGTGGTGCTTCCTCACCCTACGTATGATTTTGAGTGGGAGTTTTATAATGCAGATGGCAGTTTAGCCAATATGTGTGGTAATGCTTCTCGGGCAGTGGCACACTATGCGATGCAAAAGGGCATCTCAAAAGATGATAAAGCAGAATTTTTAACAGGTGCAGGGGTTATTCGAGCTACGGTTAATGGTCTTTATGTGGTGAGTGATATGACACCCCCTACGATTATTAGTGATGATATAGAAGAGGATGGAGAGAATTGGTGGTTGATAGATTCTGGAGTTCCCCATTTGGTTGCTATTAGAGAGAATATCGAGCAGTTTGATATAGAGCAGATGAGACGATTGCGACATAAATACAACTGCAATGTTAATATTTGTAAACCTGAACAAGATACCCTTTATGTACGGACCTATGAGCGTGGGGTTGAAGATGAAACGTTGGCGTGTGGTACAGGTATAGTGGCATGTTTTATTCGTTGTCATACCGAAGGACTACTTAATGATAGTGTTAAGACCATTCCCACTTCGGGTGATGAACTCTATGTTAGTTTAGAAGAGGGAGTCTATCGTTTTGGAGGAAAAGTGACCAAAACATTTGTAGCCGAGACCATTGAGTAGTTCATATATCAACTATTTTATGATAAAATGGTGTTTAATTTAAAAAAAGGACAGATACTAATGCATAAAAAGTTATTAACAGTCATAAGTCTACTTCTATTAAGTAGTACACTACTTTTTTCTAAAACATTGGTCAGTGTCAATGGTCATACCATTACCGATGCGATTATCCCTAAAGGGTACGAACAGTTAGACGATACCAAACGAGCAAACCTTATGGAGCATTTGATTAAAGAGGAGCTAATTCATAGCTATATTTTAAAACAAGGGATTGCCAATACTCCAGCTTTTCAAGATGCTTTTACTCAACAGAAAACATTGGCAGAGGAGCAGTATAAAAAAGTTTCAGGAAAATCATTAACCAAAGAGCAGATACGTAATATTAAAGGTTCTATTGCTTTGGTACTTTATCAACAGGAGCAGTTTAAATCAACAACCATTAGCCCTGCAGAGACCAAAGCATTTTTTGATAATAATCAAAAACGTTTTGATTTTCCTGATTCGATAGAGTTTGCCAATATTATCACCAAAACCAAATCAGAAGCAGAGGCACTTATTAATGAGTTGAAAAATTCTGCTAATATAAATGAAGCGTTTGTGACCACTGCCAAAGCACACAAGCAAAATGGTTACATGGGATGGTTCGGAAAAGGGATGGTCCCTGATAATCTTTTTAATACAGCCTATAAAGCAAAACCTAAAACATTGATTCTCAAGCCAATTAAAACAGAGTATGGATACCATATTATCTATCTGCTTAATAAAAAATCAGCAGGTAAAATTACCTATGCAGAGGCTCAAGAGAATATTTCTAAAATATTAAAACAGCAAAGAGTAATTCAAACTTTAGAAGATAAAATTAATGATTTGTATGGTGGAGCAGAAATTATCTACTAATGAATATGCCGATTCCGAAAATGCAAATGGCACAGTCGGAAGGGATACCCCACAAAAATAAACATAAAAAAATCCAAATGTCAGATTTACCTGCAATGGGTCAAAAAACCATTGAGGCTTCACTTAAAAAGCTGAAAGAGGTGGGGTTAATAGAAACCACGATTGTCGAGGTAACACAAAATTAAGGAACCAAAGCAACAATAAAATTGGGTTTGCTATAAATTCCAAAACAAAAAAAGAGACTATTTTTACTTTGGGGGATTGTGAAAGGGTTATTTTGAAGTGTCGAAAAGTGTAGTTGGAACTTTTGGCATTGAGGCTCTGCCTCTGTTATTCGGGTCTGAACGCTCTGATTTCGAAAATGCAGATGGCATATAGGGAACCGATGGCTTCATCATTGGCATTGGGGTAAACGTTCCGTTTCCGAAGTAGGTAAAAAAGATAGGGGTTTAACCTATCTTTTTTGACTTTCTACTCTCTAAAAACGAGAATAGAAGTATCAGTGCTACACCCAAATCAATCATGACATCGGCATAGTTAAAGACGGCAAAATCAAAGCCACAGTGCCATGCCACATAATCTACAACCCCTTCGTGATTAAATCTGTCATAAAGATTACCAATGGCTCCACCGACGATTAGACCTATAGGAAAAGCAAACTCTTTTATATACCCTTCGTAGAATACATAAATAATAATTCCTATAATAAGTACCACCTGTATCCACTTTAAATACGCACCCAACGAGGCAAATATTGAAAAAGCTACCCCTTTGTTGTAGTGTAGTTCAAGGTTAATACATGAGCCTTCAAGATAATATCCTCCCTCTACAAAGAGTGTTTTAATATTTTGGTCAATAATAAAAGTACCAAGGGCAACAAGTAGAAAAATGACAATGGGTCTGCTCATCATACCAATGCCTTGCTAAAGAGTGCAACAGTTTTTTTCATCATGCTGTTTAAGACTTTTTTATCTTTTCCTTCGATTAGAATACGTATAAGATTCTCTGTTCCTGAGTATCGAACCAACTGACGCATGTTTGCCTCTTCAATCTCTTTAAAGATTGCTTCTGCCCCTTCAATATTATTAATGGGTATCTTTTTTGAAATTTTAATGTTGGCTTGTAGTTGTGGATAGAGGTCAAAAACATCAAAAGCTTCACTGGTTTTTTTGTTACTAGAGATAATATATGAAAAAGTTTGCAGTGCCGAGACCAATCCATCACCTGTTTTAGCAAAATCCGAAAAGATAATGTGTCCACTCTGTTCTCCACCAAAATTAGAGCCTGTTTCTTTCATTATTTCAAGAACATGTTTGTCTCCGACATCACTCCGTTCAAGGGTAATTCCATTTGATTTCAGATAGGTTTCAAGACCTTGGTTACTCATAACCGTTATAACAACTCTATTGTTGGCAAGTTTGTTTTCATTTTTTAAGTGAATCGCTAACGCACCAATCAGTTTGTCTCCATCGACAACCTCTCCCTTTTCATCAACAATAACAATTCTATCTGCATCTCCATCAAGGGCAATGCCAATATCTGCTCGGGTTTCGATTACTTTTTTAGCCAAATATTCAGGGTGCATGGCTCCACAATTTGTATTGATATTAAATCCGTCAGGTTTATTTGCCATCACAATGACCTCAGCACCCAACTCTTCAAATACGGTAGGTGCAACATGATAGGCTGCTCCGTTGGCACAATCAATCACAATACGTTTTCCTGTCAGTGACATCTCTCGGGGAAAAGAGTTTTTAATAAGTACAATGTAGCGACCCACCACATCATCAATGCGTTTCGATTGCCCCACGGCTTTTTTAATGGCAAATGATTCTTGGATTCGTTCGGTATCTTCAAAAATAGCTTCTATCTCTTTTTCGTCGTCTAAGCTTAGTTTGCTTCCTGTAGAGTTAAAAAATTTAATTCCATTATCATAAAAAGGATTATGAGACGCGGTGATCATAATACCTGCGTCACAACGCATATTTTCGGTTAAAAAGGCAATTGCAGGAGTTGGCATTGGACCTATTTGAACCACATCATAACCAACAGCAGTCAGTCCTGAAACCAGTGCATTCTCTATCATATAACCACTACGTCGGGTATCTTTACCGACTAAAATTTTATTAGTTTTTGCTTTTTTTCTAAAGTGTACCCCTGCTGCCATTGCCAATCTCATTACTGTAAAAGCATCAAGTTTTCCACCTGCTAGACCACGAACACCATCGGTTCCAAATAGTTCCATTAATTTTTCCTTAGAGTTAATTAGTAGAATTTTATCATATTGCACGTGAAACCCTTATGAGATGTCGGCGAGACCAAGAATCAGAATGGTAGAGAGTTCTGTAAGAATGGAGATTGAGACCACCTGTGTAGATAGTTTTTTACCATTTCTTAAACTTATTGCCATTGATACACCCATAATAATGCCAAAAAGACCTGCTCTCATCACCAACTCCTTAAATATTTTTTAATAACTTTTAATATTATACAACACTTCTCTTAAATATTTAGTAATATTATTTAACATTTTATGTTTAATATTTAAAATCTAGCCTCTTAAGAGAAATAAAGCTATAATATGTCCATTTAATTTACAATAATAAGAAGGTCAATTTTGAGTGAAAATCTAATAGGTTATATGGATAACGAAGGTAATATTATAGATACACAGAGTGCTGGGGAGACTTTTGATGGTCAAGAAATCGAGTATGATAACTCGGCTCAATCTTTAGAGATAATAAGACACTCTACGGCACACTTGATGGCACAAGCAATTACAGAGTTGTATACCAATACTAAATTTTTTGTAGGCCCTACCGTTGATGAGGGGTTCTATTATGATTTTAGGGTTGATGAGAAGATTGGTGAAGAGGATTTAAAGAAAATCGAAAAAACCATGAAACAACTGATTAAGAAAAAATATAAAATCGAGAAGTATGAGATTAGTAAAGAAGAGGCGTTGGTCAAGTTTGCCAATGACGATTTAAAACAAGCCGTACTTTCAAGAATCCCCGATGAGACGGTTTCTGTTTATAAACAGGGTGACTTTGAAGACCTCTGCCAAGGGCCTCACGTTCCTGCTCTTAGATTTTTACACAACTTTAAACTCACCCGTGTGGCTGGTGCGTACCTTGGTGGTGATGAAAAAGCTGAAATGTTAACCCGTATTTATGGAATTGCATTTGCAGACAAAGAGGCTCTTAAAGCTCATATGTTGATGCTTCAAGAGGCGAAAAAACGAGATCACCGAAAAATTGGTGCAGAGATGGAACTTTTTATGTTTAATGAAGAGAGTGGGGCTGGTCTTCCATTTTGGATGCCCAAAGGTTCTCGTTTGCGACATAAACTTGAAACTATTTTACATAAAGCCCACCGACGAAGAGGTTATGAGCCAGTTCGCGGTCCAGAAATTTTAAAAGCTGATATGTGGAGAACCTCTGGTCATTATGCTTGTTATGGCGAAAATATGTACCTAACGACCATTGATGACCAAGAGTATGGAGTGAAACCTATGAACTGTATTGGGCATATTCAAATTTTTAAACAGACAGGAAAGTCTTATCGTGATTTACCTGTAAAATATTATGAGTATGGTGTGGTTCATCGTCATGAAAAATCAGGTGCGTTGCATGGTTTGTTACGTGTACGAGAGTTTACGCAAGATGATGCACATATTTTTTGTGCTCCCAATCAAATTGCTTCTGAAGTTATAGAGATTGTTGAGTTTGTTGATGCTGTTATGAAACTCTTTGATTTTGACTACAGTATGGAAATTGCCACCAAACCAGAAAAAGCGATTGGTGAAGATGATGTTTGGGAGTTAGCAACACAAGGGCTAAAAGATGCTCTTGATGAGAATAATTTACCCTATACTATAGACGAAGGTGGTGGAGCATTTTATGGTCCAAAAATTGATGTTAAAATCACCGATGCTCTTGGGCGTAAGTGGCAGTGTGGAACCATTCAAGTAGACTTTAACCTACCAGAGCGTTTTGGAGTTGAGTATGTTGATGAAGACAATACACGTAAACAACCCGTTATGATTCACCGTGCAATTTTGGGTTCATTTGAACGATTTATTGCCATTTTAACCGAGCATTATGCAGGTGAATTTCCATTGTTCTTGGCTCCTACACAGGTTATTTTTGTTCCTATTTCAGATGCCCATTCAGCCTATGCAAAAGAGCTTAAAAATCAATTAATGGACATAGAAATTGATTGTGAAATTTTTGATAAAAATGACTCTTTAAACAAAAGAATACGTAATGCAGAGAAGCAGAGACCTCCTTATGTGGTTATTGTTGGAGACGAAGAGATTAAAAACAAAACCGTTGCAATTAGAAATAGACGAACAAAAGAGCAATATAATCTCTCTTTTGATGAATTTATGGTAGAATTAAGTCAACAACTTAATGAAGGTAAAATTTGAGTAGACAAAACAATAGAAATAACAGAGGAAGAAAAAAGCCAGACGACACCATTATGAATGATAAAATTAGATCCAGAGAACTCCGAGTTCTTGGTGATGATGGTGAACAATTTGGAATTATTTCACGGGATGAGGCACTAAAAATTGCTGAAGATAAAGGGCTTGACTTGGTTCTTATGTCACCTGATGCAAAACCACCTGTTGCTAAAATAATGGACTATGGTAAGCATAAGTATCAGCTAGAAAAGAAGAAAAAAGAGGCAAGAAAAAACCAAAAGATTATTGATGTTAAAGAGGTCAAGTTCTCTTGTAAAATTGCTGAAAATGATATTGCCTATAAAGTTAAACATGCTAGAGAATTTCTTGAAAAAGGAAAACATGTTAAGCTAAGAGTTTTCTTACGAGGACGAGAGATGGCAAACCCTGAATGGGGAGTTGATGTTCTTAATCGTGTATGGCCAATGCTTCAAGATCTTGGTAACCTAGAACAAGATGCAAAGCGTGATGGTCGTTATGTTAATATGTATGTAACCCCTATTAAAAAATAATCTATCTTCTTCTATTATTAGCTTCATAAGGATGCTATCCTTATGAAGGCTTTTACTTCTAACTAAAACTGATAACTAATCTCTAACGCAATGTTTTCTACCGTGACATTATCATGGTCGATAGGTATCTCTTTGGCTTTATGTTTGGCATATCGAAGGTTAACCGATAGGTTTGAAAAGTTTTTCCCAAATAAGAGCATATAACTCTCATTAAACTCCATTGCATGGTGTTGTACTTTCATTCCACTGTCCATTACTGCAAAAATACGCTCTCCTAGATAGGTGGCAACCCCAAAGTGATAATCATGGTAATGGGCATGAAGTTTTACTCCTGTGGTTAGATACTTTTTATTGGCTTTTTTACTAAAATTATTACAGTTTGATAAATCTGCTGTTGTAAAAGACATTTTATCTCCTGTTTTTATCATATTATAGCGAAGAACCACCTCTCTTTAGGGGGTGGATGAAAGCGTAATTTTGTTGAATTGTTCGATTATTCAAACAATTAAGCTCCAAAAAACACATCTTTGGTTAAAATAACATATTGAAGTAATATCTATCTGTGAGAACCAAACAGTTACTTTTTACTTGATAATCCAGTCTAGGCAGGGCATGTCCGACTTTAAACGCTCCCTAAATATCTGAATATTAGTTCGGAGTTCGGAAGAATCCACCTCCTTTAGG
>DCAF01000031.1 GCA_002311915.1 Sulfurovum sp. UBA1140
AGGCATTGGTTGCTGTATCTACATAGATGGTGAAAGTATTGGCACTTTTTCCAGGGAGCATACGTGCGAGTACCATTTTAGAAGGCAACATCATAACAGCCCCTGCCATAGAGAGGATGACAATAATGGTAACTAGCCATTTGTTACAAGTGCTAGAGATTATATTATAGACCAGCTTTTCCATTAGGGTTTTTCCTCCGACTCCGAACTTTCATCAAACTTAATAAGCTTTCGTGCCAAATAAGGAGCAAAAACATAAGCAACAAAGAGTGAAACAGCTAAAGCCACAGGAACATTGAGAGGGATAGGTTTCATAAACTGCCCCATCATTCCACCCACAAATGCCATGGGAATCATGGTGAGCATAATGGCAATGGTAGCGATATTGGTCGAAGGACCTATCTCATCGGTGGCTTCTATAATAATCTCAGAAAACTTTAGACCTTTGGACTCGGGTAGGTGCATTCGTCGGTGGATATTTTCTATAACAATAATAGCATCATCAACAATCAATCCCAAACTTAACAGAAAAGCAAAAAGAGTAATACGGTTAATGGTCTGGTCGGTCATGAGGGCTATAAAAAGAGTTAGTGCCAAAATCATGGGAACAGCAATGGTAACAACCAAAGATTCACGCCAACCTAAGAATGGTATAAGAATTAAAGCGATAATCAAGATGGTAAGAACCAAGTGATGTACCAATTCATTAACAGCTTCATTGGCTCTCTCTCCATAGTTTCTTGTAACGATGTAACCCACACCTTGCTCATGAAGTGCATCTCTGTTTTTCTTTAACTCTTCTATGACACTCTCTGCGATTAAAACGGCGTTGGTTCCTTTGAGTTTGGAGACGGTGAGGGTGATTTATTCCCCTGCATCTACAAACTCACTAGAATTTTTATCTCGGTAGCTAAGCAGTACCGATTGAAAGTTTTGAATGTCATAGTTGTACTCAACTTTGGCAATGTTTTTAAGATGACCAGCAATATTTTTTATTTTGTAGGTTTCCATAATGTATAGTATATCAAAATAGACTATTAAAATAAATTATTATTTTACATAACTTTTTACAAATAAAGTATAATTATATTTTATTATATTTCTATATTTAATTAAAATATTATATAAAATAAGATACAGTTATATTAATAAAAATCAAAGGATGATTTATGAAGAAAATAGTTTTACTCTCGACCGTGGTATCAACCATGTTGTTGGCAACCAATGGGGATGTGATGATTGGACATGGTCCTAAATCGACAGGTATGGCAGGTGTTGGTATTGCTGTGAGTCATGGGGCAGAGTCGGCTCTTTCTAATGCTGCGATGATTAGATCGGTAAAAAATAGTGAGTTTACAGGAAGTGCCACAATGTTTGCACCTGATGTAAATTTTGCTTCTAATGCAGGAGCCAATGCTACTCCTGCAGAGCAGGGTGGTGCTTATCCTAATTCTGCTCCAACTTCTTTTTCTAAATCAGATGCAGATTTTTCAATTATTCCAGATTTTTCTTATGCAACAAGACTCAATGAACATACAGTTGTGGGATTAACCATTGATGGAACGGCAGGGTTGGGAGTAGACTATCAAGGTAAGCGTTCAAGTGGTGCTTTTGATATGCAAACAGCACTACAGATTGCCAAGGTAGGAGTACCCATTGCCTATACATTGCCAAATTCAGGGTTAACATTGGCCGTTGAACCAATCATGCAGTATAGTACCCTTAAAATGAATTATATGACTCCAATGGGGGCTTCTAGTAATTCAGAAGAGTCTAGTGTTGATTTTGGATTTGAATTGGGAATGGCTTATGATATTGGTAATTGGACGTTTGGTGCAGTTTATCAGTCGATTATTAAATCAAACTATAAAGGGAATATTTCAAATGCCTTAAGAGATTTTGGTATTCAAAGTATCACTTCGGGGGATAACTTGGATCAACCTGCCGAGACAGGAGTTGGTATTGCCTATCGTAAAGATAGAAGTACCTTTGGATTGGACTATAGAAGTATCCATTGGCGAGATACCAAAGGGTATGAAGATTTTGGTTGGAAAGATCAAGATGTTATTGCAGTAGGATACCGATATGACGCTCCCTCTTGGGTATTAAGATTGGGGTACAATCATGGAGACTCACCTATTCGAGAGCGAAATGCCCAAGCAGGAGGGCAAGAGGGGTATGAGAATGCAGCGATTAACTTTTTTAATTTATCAGGGTTCCCTGCTACTGTTGAAGACCACTACACCATTGGTGGTGATTATAAATTGGCAGATAATTTAGATTTGAGTTTTGCCTTTGTCTACTCCCCTGAGACCACCACCACCTTTGATACAACAGGAATGACCCAAGGAATGGTCATGCAAGGAGCCATGGCACAAGGAGCTTCAGAAGCCGATGCAGGAGCTGCCGCCGCTGGAGCTTCAGGTTCGACTGCTAGTGTTGCACACTCTCAAAAAGCTTTAACACTTGGAGCAACTTACCGTTTTTAAACACCTAAGAGGCTAACAGGTTAGCCTCTACTTTTTTACCAATATTTTCAAGAATTTCACTAATTTCATGAATATGTGCTTTATCAAAATTCTCTTTATTGTAGATAAGATAGAATTTTCTATTCATCTCTTGATTACAGATACGAGATTGATAAAGTGTTTTGGTGTTGAGTTCATATTCAATAGAGAGTTGAGAGACAATCGCCACAGTAGGGTGTTCTTTGTTGGGTTTTGCCCATTTAACACTCTGTATGGCAGCGGTGGTATTGTCTATTTCGGATAGAGACCAAAAACTCTCATAAGAGAGACCTACATTTTTAAGAAAACCTGTGATAACTTCTCTTGTTAAAGAACCCTCTTTTCTACAAATTAAGCGACAACTATTTAGTTCATCTTTGCCTAAAGAGCTTGGAAGAGGATTTTTTGAACAGATGACCAACTCATCCTCCATCCACTCTTTATAGATTAATGCATCATCAAAAATAGGAGATTCTATTAAACCTAAATTAAACTCTCCCTCTTTTACCCCTTCAATAATTTTATCACAAGGAATTATTTTTAGAGTTATTTTACTATTAACTTTTTGACCAATATCATAAATAGGTTCTCCTGGAAGAATATGAGAACCTATGGTATAGGAGGCTGCTAGTTTAAATGTTTTTGTTGTCTCTCTTATCATTTGTTTTACCTATAAAAAATATTATTTATAATTATAATATAATAGACTTATGGAAAAATAAAAAGAGTAGGGTAGTTAGAAATTTAATAGATATTCCCACAAAAGTGGGAATAAAATGTTATCGAGTAATTGAGATATTGTAATGTTCATGTGGTGGAACTTCTTCTTTAGGTAGTGGATCCATCGCTTTGGCATTGTCCATAAGTACAGGAACAAAGAGTAGCGATACAAAAACAGCTGCCACGGTTCCTGAAATAAGGGCTACTCCCAATCCACCAAAGATGGGGTCACCTGCCAGTAGGGCAGAACCCAAGATAATGGCAACAGCGGTGAGCATAATTGGTTTGGCTCTGGTTGCAGCAGCTACGGCAATGGCTCGTTTTTTATCCATGCCATGTTCATTAATAAGACCCATAGCAAAATCAATGAGCAGTAGTGAGTTCCTTGAACTAATCCCCATCAGTGCAATAAAGCCAATCAAGGAGGTCGCTGTTAAGAAGAAGGTCTCGGTCGTGACCATATCAGCCACCCAGTGACCCAAAATAACGCCAATCAGTGAGAGGAATGAACCAACCAAGATAATTCCACTAAGGGCAAAACTTTTATAGTAGATAACCAATAAGAAAAATATCAGTACCAGTGCCGAGATAAAGGCTCCACCCAAATCTCTAAAGGTGTCAAGTGAGACTTTCATCTCTCCATCCCATCGTAGTAGGAATTTTTCACCTGATTGTTTATCGGTAAGATAGAGGTCAAACATATAGGTGGTAAATCCTGCTTTTTCAATCTCATATTTTTCTGAAAAGTTTTCAAGCATTACATCACGAGCTTCGAGCAGTGGATAGAGTTGTGATACCATGTCGGTTTCGGCAATAACGTTAATCATACGGCTAAGGTTTTTGTGCATAATCATGGGAACCGATTTAACTTTTGAGATATGCACCACTTCGGTTAGAGGTATCATCATGCCCCTCATATTCATGAGGTTTAAGGATGAGAGTTTGCTTCTAAGGGCATCTTCACTGGTTGAGCTTAACTCTTTGGTCTCTTTGCTAAGGACTAAAAATATAGGAATCTGTGTTAAACGGTTTTCGGAATTTTTAGTGGCAATGACCATTCCTTCAAAGGCAAGGTAGAGAATATTGTTAACCTGTTTAATATCAAGTCCACTTCGTGAAATTTTCTCTTTATCTGGGGTAAGTTTATATTTGTCATAAATATCATCTGCCATAATATCAATATCAACCAACCCTTCGGTTTCGGCTAAGATTTTAGCAACCTCGACAGAGAGTTCTCTACTCTGTTCGATGTTCTCTCCATGTACTTCGACCACAATAGATGCCAAAGTAGGAGGACCAGAGGGCTGTTCTATCAGCTTAATTTCACTGCCTGGAACAATATCAGAACAGGTTTTTTGAATGACAGGTCTCAGACGCTGGGTCATAAGGAACGAGGGCTCTTCTCTGCTGTGTTTGTCGGTTAAGTTGACTGAAATTTCAGCAACATTTTCGGTACGTTTCATACTTGCACCTTTGACAAGACCTGCATAGTCTAACGGAATTCCTTGACCATAAAAAGCCTCCATATGCAAGATTTGATTCTCTTTTTTGAGTATATCAATGACACAAGAGGTTACTTTTCGTGTCTGCTGTATTGAACTCCCTGTAGGGGTATCGACATAGATAGAGTAGGTATTGGCACTTTTCCCTGGTAACATTCTTGCCAGTACTCCTTTACTAGGAAACATAAGCAGTGTGGCAAAAAAAGCTATGGCAGTTAAGACAATGACCAAAAGTTTTTTTATTTTACTGTCCAAAATTCCATGAACAAATCTTTCAAATCTTGTTGTTTGACTGTTATTTCCCATGTTTATCTCCATGTTCAGATTTTTTTAAGAGCTTTAGGCTCAAATAGGGTGTAAATATATAAGCAACCACCAGTGAAGCAAATAGGGCTACAGGGACATTATAGGGGATGGGTTTCATAAATGACCCCATCATCCCCCCAACAAATGCCATGGGAACCATGGTCATAATAATTGCTAAAGTAGCAATGTTGGTAGGTCCCCCTACTTCATCGGTTGCTTCAACCAGAAGCTCTCCCATCTCTTTGTCTTTGGCATCATGTGCATGTAGGTGTCTATGAATGTTCTCAATAACAATAATGGCCGCATCGACCAGTAAGCCCAGAGAGAGAAGGAAGGCAAAGAGCGTAATCCTGTTCATGGTCTGTCCTGTCATATAAGCAATAAATAGGGTTACTGCCAAAATCGCAGGAACCGAAAAGGTAACAATAAGTGACTCTCTCCAACCCAAAGCAAAGACCAACATAATGGCGATAATAATAATGGTAATGACCAAGTGGTGCATTAGCTCATTAACTGCCTCATTGGCTCTCTCTCCATAGTTTCTAGTAATGATATAGCCTATGCCCTCTTTTTCAAATGCTTTGTTGTATCCTTTCAGCATCTCGACAACATCTTGGGCAACAAAAACGGCATTGGTTCCTGCCAGTTTTGCAATGGTTAGTGTTACCTGAGGGGTAGCTTCACGTAGTGCATGGTCAATATTTCCATTTTCTCTATAGAGAATTTCAGCCTCTTGAAAATTTTGTGTGTCAATTCCCTGTGTGACACTAGCAACATCACGTAGATAGATGGGCGAACCCATGTATTGAGCCACGATGACATTGTTAACATCATCAATACTCTCTATGGCATTACTGATACCAAATATTACCAACTGTCCATCCGATGCACGACCTTTAACATCAGGAACACTAACAGCTAAAGATTGAACAGCTTGCATAATTTGCCCCATAGAGAGATGATATGCCGAGAGTTTTCCCATATCAACTTCGACATTAAACTGCTCTTTATGCGCACCTTGTAGGGTAGTTTTGGCAACATTTTCAATACTGTTTATCTTGTGTTGTAGTGCTTTAACGCGTTCAACCAAATCAACAGTAGAGAGTTTTGAATCCTCTTTTTTATAAAGAGCAACAGTTATAATAGGTACATCAATATCAATATCAAAAGGTTTAATAAGTGGTTGCATTACCCCTTTTGGCATCTGATCCATATTTTGCATCACTTTATCATAAAGCTTTAAGTTAGAGTCTTCTCTGTTCTCTCCGATATAGTACATCACATTGACGATACCCACGTTGTCCATTGCCATGCCATAAACATGCTCAATTCCTTGCACTTCACGGAGCTTTTTCTCTAGTGGTTTAACAATAACATTCTCAATTTCACTCGGGGTAGCACCTGGCATGGCAACAATCACCGCACCTCCAGAGATGGCAATCTGTGGATCTTCTTCTCTGGGCATCGTCTCTAGTGCTATCCAACCGATAGCGATAAGAAAGATACCCAAAACAGCAGTTAGGGGATTTCTTAGAAATCCTTGTGCCAGTTTACCAGCAACATCTTTAACTTCATAGGGTTTCTTGGACATTATTAACCTTTAAGGTGGACTTTAGCATACATACCAGGATAGATAGATTTACCCAGTTTGTTAAATTTAATTTTCATTTTAAATTTATGTGTCATTGGATTAGAGCTTGGGATAATTGAGTAGATTTTACCTTTGGCTACAAAATTGATGGAGGGGATTTCTATATCAACGATTTTACCTAAATTGGCATATTTAAGATTGTTTTCTGAAATTTCAACAATAATACTAATTTTACTAAGATCGGTTAGAATAAGACTTGGCATACCAGGCATTGCCATCTCGCCAGCATTGAGTTTTTTCATAATGATAACACCATCATTAGGGGCTTTGAGCTTAAGATAATTGTATTGGTTCATCACCTCTTTTTTCATGGCTCTGGCTTGGGCTACTTGCTTCTCGGCAATCTTAATCATATCTTTCATATTTTTAGAGGCAAGTTCAAGATTCTCTAGTTCATATTTTGAGACCATCCCTTTTTTAAAGAGTCTTTGATAACGACCCAAGTTTAACAGTACATTGTTGTACTGATTTTTATTCATTTGGAGTGCCAGTTGTGCCTGAGAAATTCCCAGTTCGACCTGCTCTTTTTTAGAATCAATCTCTTTAGAGTCAATTTGATAGAGAAGTTGACCCTTTTTGACAATATCCCCTTCGCTGACGTTCATTTTTTTTACAATTCCCATATATCGGCTGGTTATCATTTTTTGGTTATCTGAAATAACTGATCCACTAAGATCCAGTTCTATTGCATGAATTGAACTGAGTGCTAAAATAAGTAGTAGTGTTAATCGTTTCATAGTGTTTCCCCTTTGTTTATAATGCTATTGAGTTCAAAGACTTTTGCATTTCTATCATTTTTTGCAGTTAAAAGTTTAAGAAGAACCTCTAGCTCTTTTGACTGCTTGATAAGCACATCTGAGATAGAACTACTCCCCTCTTTATAACGCTCTTTATAGTTCTCGTACACACGATTCGCAAATCGAAGCTGTGTCTCTAGGCTCTCTATATCAGCATTTTTACTTTTAATATTGGTGATGGTTTTTTTAATCTGTAGACAGATGCCTCGTTTGGCTAAATTGACCTGCTCATGGACTTTCATATTTTCAATTTTAGCAATTTCTAAATTGTTTTTATCAATGTTTCCATTGAAGATATTCCATTTGGCTTGAACCCCAATGGTATAAAAATCTTTGTCAAAGAATTTATTCAGTGGATTATCATCGGACGACCCATATTCCCCAAAAGCACCCACTTCAGGTAGAAAACTTGCCTCTTTCAGTTTGATTGCCATGGCAGTAATTTCTAATCCAAGTTTTGCCTTTTGTATATCAAGGTTGTTCTCTTGAATTTCCTCTTTAACCACCTGTGGCATATTGGCTCGGTCATCAATATCTTGGATTGACTCAACATTATGATTAAGAAGAAAAGAGAGATATTGGTAGGCTAACTCTTTATTAAAGTTGGCTTGACTTGACATACTCTCTACTTCTGATTTACGTGCTTCTACCTCAAGTTCATCAATCTCTTTGGCAAATCCCTCTTCTCTCATGCTTTTAACAATCTCTTCGAGTCGATTAATGTTGCTTATAATACTGTTAAGGTTATCACTGTAGTGATTAAGTAACGAGATGTCATAAAATGTTTTGGTGAGTTGAAAAACTTTTTCATTAAGCAGTTTCGAGGTGTCAAGTTTTGACATGGTGTGTAGAGACGAGGTAATTTTAGCATATTGATCCAGTTTGCCACCTGTATAAAGAGGAACCATATAGCTTAGTATCGTTTGAAAGTGATTTCGTGTATCAGGATAGTTTAGGTCTTTGGGTTGCAGTGCTAAAATAGAACCACCCTGTTGTGCTAATCCTTGTGAAAAAGCTCCAAAATCCCCATTAGCCTGTCCAGCTCCTTGCCCTATGGCACCCATAAAGTCACTAAATCCAAAATCACCAAAGTTGGCTTCACGACTTTTAAGTTTAAATCCAAAGATATTCCCCGCATCATTGGAACGCATGGCTTGAACCGTAGCATCGAGTTTACCATAACGGTGACCTTTGGCTATTTTGGCTTCATAAGCTTTTATCTGTTCACTAAATTTAGAGACTTTTAACTCTAAATTATTTTTTTTCATTAATGCTAAAGCATCTTGAAGAGATAAATTTTCAATACTTACTTTTTCATCTGCTTGAATGGTATTGCTAACCAATATCAGCAATAGAATTAAAAGTATTAAAGACTTTTTTCTAAACATTTTTTCCCTTTTCTGATAAGATTTTGTATAGTATCTATCTAAGTAATCATGAATTATAAATTCATTATTAGAAATAATTATACCTATATTTATTGATTGAGAAATTAATTGTTATATGAATATAACTGTTTTTGAATAAAAAAAGAGGTTTTTATCAAAAATACGCACCAGCTAAAAGCCAGAGGTATTTTCAAATAATAGTAAAGATTAGATTGTAACGTGTGCTACGCTAATACATGTCTCAAGAGAAGCGAGTTCACTAAGAAGTTTTTTACTAATATTGCCATCAACTTTGACAACAGCTAAAGCTTGGGAATCTTTATCTCTTCCCAATCTAAAATCCGAAATATTTAGGTTGTTACTTGAGATAATGTGTCCCACATCACCAATAACACCAGGAACATCAGTATTTCTAAATAGAATCATTTTACCTTTTGGTTCTAAATCTAAGGTATATCCATCTATTTCGATAATACGTTGAGCATTTTCACCTAACACTGTACCTGCAATGGTAAATGTAGCATTGAGAGTGGTAAGTTTAATGGTGATTCTATTCTCAAGACCACTGTTGTTGACTTGTTGCTCTTTGTTAATTCCAATGCCCCGTTCTTGTGCCACAAATTCTGCATTAACATAGTTAACCGAATCTTCAAGAGATTCACTTAAAATACCAACAGTTGCAAAGGTGGTTAATGAATCAATATGTGCCGAGACTTCACCCTCTGTGGTAATTTTAATACTTTTAATGCTCTCTCTCGTAGCTTGAGTAGACATGTGACCCATTTTCTGTATCAGTTCAAGATAAGGTCTTAAGAAGTCAGGCAGTTCACTCTCTTTAATTGGAAGGTTAAGTGCATTAGGAAAAGAGATATTTTTAACGGCACTAATAGCATTTTCAGCTGCTTGAATGGCAATGTTTTGTTGTGACTCTTTGGTATTCGCACCTAGGTGAGGTGTTAATGTTACATTGTCAAGGTCAAGCAGAGGATGATCCGTCGCTGGTTCTTTATTGAAAACATCAATTCCTGCCATGTGAATTTTACCATTTTTTAAGCCCTCTACAAGAGCTTCTTCGTTGTATAGACCACCTCTTGCACAGTTAATAAGTATTACACCATCTTTCATTTTAGCGATCTCTTGGGTATTGATCATGCCTAGTGTCTCTTCATTTTTAGGAGTGTGAATGGTAATAATATCACAGGCTAGAATATCATCAAAATTATTGGTGTATTGAATATCAAAATCGGTGGCTCTACTTGAGTCAATGTAAGGGTCATAGGCAATAACCTCCATCTCAAAAGCTTTGGCTCGTTTAGCTACTCTTGAACCAATATTTCCAAAACCAATAACACCCAACTTTTTGTCTTTAAGTTCGGTACCATACCAATCTTGTCGTCTCCAGACCCTGTCTATTTTAAGATTATTATGGGCATAAGGAAATTGTCTAACACAAGAGAGCATGTGGGTCATGGTAAGCTCCACGGCTGCAATGGTATTGGCAGTAGGAACATTCATAACAACAATACCTTTTTGACTACAACCCTTAATATCCACATTATCAACACCAACACCTGCACGAACAATGGCTTTTATATTGGTAGCATGGTCTAAAAAGAATTGATCAACATCGGTAGATGAACGTGTAATGGCAATATCAGCTAGAGGGATTATTTCAGTGATGAGCCTCTCTTTTGGCTCATCTGCTGCATTAATTAGGTTTATTTGGGCATCATTTGCAAGAATATCCAACCCTTTTTGGTGGATATGATCGCAAACGACAACAGTAAGTTTAGACATTATAGGCAGACCTTATCTTCTTTTGAGTTGATCTTTAAATACATCACCCAAAGTCATGCTATCATCTTGCTCTTTATTGAGTTGTTCAAGAGCTTCTCTCTCTTCTTGTCTCTCAAGTCTTCTAACCGAAACTCTAATTCTATCATTTTTAGCATCAAGGAATGAGATAACAGCTCTGATGGTTTGACCTTTTTCAATCTCTTCAACTTTAAGTGGTGCTAAATCATCAAGTCTAAGAAGTGCATCAACACCATCTTCAATTGCGATAAAGATACCGAAATCTTTTTTATCTTTAACTGTACCTTCTACAACATCACCATTTTTATGGTTTTTTGCAAATTCTGAAATAGGAGAATCTTCAAGTGCTTTTTTACTTAATGAAACTTTACCATTTTGTCTGTCAATTTTAATAATTTTAACTTCAACTTCATCACCTTTTTTAAGAAGGTCTTTGGCTGACTCTGATTTCTTCCAAGATACTTCTTGGTTATGAAGTAGACCTTCAACTGCACCAATTTTAACAAAGGCACCAAAATCAGTAATTGATGAAACAGTACCTGTAATAACATCACCTGTTTTATTTGCTGATGCAAATTGATCAATTGGCTTAGGAAGTAGTGTTTTTCTGCTTACTCTAAGTCTTCTTTGAATCTTATCAATTTCGATAATTTCAACATCAATTTTTTGATCAATTTCTATATAATCTTTAGGATGTTTTACATTTTTATCCCAAGAGATTTCAGACACATGAAGGAATGCTTCTAAATCTTCACCCAAATCAACAAATGCACCATATGGTTCAATATTAGATACGGTCACATTTACAGTGTCTCCTGCTCTTAATGTATTATCAATATCTTTCCATGGGTCAATACTTGCCTCTTTAATAGAGAGTGAAAGGTGTCTTTTTTTCTTGTCATAACCAATGGCAACAACATTAACTTCATCATCTTCTTTATAATACTTAGATGGGTTAACAGGACCTTTATGAGAAATTTGAGAGTAGTGAACCAATCCGTCCATACCACCAACATCAACAAACATACCATACGATGTAATTTTCTTGATAATACCAAGAACCACGGCTTTGTTTTCTAATAATTTATCAACAATCTCTTGAGTTTCAGCTTTTTCACGTTCAATAAGCTCTTTTCTTGAAATAACAACAGAACCCTTCTCCTTGTCAACTTTAACGATAAGTGCTTTTACTTTTTTACCGATTGGATTGATTTTATGAGAAATATACGAGAGTGTTCTTGGCATAAAGAACTCTAATCCTGCTACTTCAACAACAAAACCACCTTTGTTTTTCTTGGTGATTTCACCTTCAATAATGTACTCTTCTTCATCATCATACTCTTCAATAAACTCTGCAAGAGCAGCTCTTTTTTCTGCCAATTCATAAGAGATACTTGGTCGTTCGCCTCTGAAACCTGTAATAACAACAGTGATGGTCTCACCATTTTCAAACATAAGAGTTCCATCTTCATCTCTAATTTGGTCTAATGACATAAACGCTTCATTTTTACGACCAACATCAACAACAACTTGATTCTCTTCTTCATCAATTTTTACAATAATACCATCTACTAAATCACTACTTGAATCTGACTTTTTAAACGACTCCTCGAGCATCGCTCCAAAATCTACATCTTCTACTTCGATATCTTCGAATTTCATACTTACTAATCCTTGCCTAGCCTAATTTTGGGCTAATTATACTCTTTTTTTTTTAATAGCAAGTAAAAGAGAACGGTGTTAGTTCTCTTTTTTAATCTCTTTGATTTTATTAATAACATTTTGGACAATCCAATCAGGTGTAGAGGCTCCAGCCGAGATACCACAGAGTTTTTTATCTTTAAACCATATCTCTTGAAGTTCAGTCTCATTCTCAATAAGATAACTCTCTTTGCATCCGTCAGTAGTGATGCTGTGCAGTTGTTTGGTATTAGAAGAGTGTTTACCTCCAATAACAATCATGACATCAGCATCTTTTGCCAACACTGCAGCGGCATCTTGATTTTCAAAAGTGGCATTACAGATGGTATTAAAAACACGAACCTCTTTATGTTTTAAAATAAGTGCATTGACTATTTTTAAAAAATCTTCAGGCTTTCTTGTTGTTTGGGCAACAACAGCCACTTTGCTTCTTAAAGGCAGTGCTTCTAGTTCGTTGACATCCAAAACAATAAATGCCTCTTCTCCTTCTGCATAGCTTACTACCCCTTTAATTTCAGGATGATTTTTATCTCCAAATATAACCACAGAGTATCCTGTACCACTCATTTTTTCTACAATTTGTTGAGGTTTGGTCACATAAGGACAGGTGGCATCAATAACCTTGTTCTCTTGTTTCTTTAAAACTCTTAACTCATCTTTTGGGATACCATGTGTTCGTATAACAACGGTATCATCTTTTTTAACATCTTCAATGCTTTCTGCTAATCCAATATTAAAACCCTCTTTCAAACGGTTAATTTCATCTTTATTATGAATAAGTGGTCCGTAGGTCAGACTATTTTCATGTTTTTCTGCAATCTCTATGGCTCTTTTTACACCATAACAAAATCCATAACTTGATGCCAATTCTATTTTCATTTTTTAATTTCCTTCATTATATAGTAGACATCTTGCAAAACTAGGAAACGATGGCTTTAGCCTCGTCATGGTCGGGACTAAAGTCTCCGATTCCAAAGAGTTTTGCAAGATGTCTAGTTATTTATATCTTTTCCCAAAGTGTACCATCAGATGTATCCATTAACGAAATTCCCATCGCTGTAATCTCATCACGAATTGTATCTGATTTTTGATAATCTTTAGCCTTCTTTGCCTCAGAGCGTTGCTCTATAAGAGACTCTATTTTACTCTTGGTCTCTTCATCTATTCCTATCTGAAAATAACTAAATGGCTCTTTGCCACCAAATCCTAAAAGTTCATCCAAAAACTCTATATTGGCTAAGGTCTCTTTTTTTAAACCTTTATCTTTGGGGTTGCTGTCTAGTTTATCATTGGCATCGCTTATCATCTCCTCTACCAAAGCAAGAGCTACCGAGATATTCAAATCATCGCTCATCGCCTCCATTACAGATTTTTGAAACTTTTTATTAGGTTTAGAAGCCTTAGTTGGAACAATGCGTTTTTTAACTCTATAAAGTTTATCAAGTCTCTTTTTAGAGTTAAGCAAATCTTCTTCATTAAAGTTGAAATCATTTCGATAATGAACTGAAATTAGATAGTTTCTCAACACCTCTCCATCATAGACTTTCAATGCATCTTTAACAAAAAAGCTATTGCCCAAAGATTTACTCATTTTTTCACCATTGATATTGACAAAGCCATTGTGCATCCAATATTTAGCCAGTTCATGCCCCGTGGCACATCGGCTTTGAGAGGCTTCATTTTCATGATGAGGGAAAAGCAGGTCAGCACCACCCCCATGAATATCTATGCTATATTCATCACTGCCCTCAAAGTGTTTCTCTATCATCGCCGAACACTCGATATGCCATCCTGGACGACCACGACTAAAAGCAGTATCAAAACATATATCATCATCACCGTTACAGGCTTTCCATAGAGCAAAATCTTTTGGATTTCGTTTTTGGCTATTATGCTCGACACGGCTTTGATTGTTCTCATCGCTTCCTACTTGATGTGAGATGCTTCCGTAATTGGTATCTTTGGAGGTATCAAAATAGACATCTCCTGAGTTTACTACATAGGCTATATCTTTATCTATCAAATTTTGAATCATAGACTCCATCGCTTCTAGCGACTCTGTGGCTTTGGGTTCTATATCATTCTCTTGAACTCCCAAGGCTCTCATATCTTCTAGGTATCGCTCTATATAGTGGGTGGTTATCTCCTCTAGGCTTTGACCTGTCTCTTGAACTTTTTTGATAATTTTATCATCTATATCAGTGAAGTTTTTTACCATGGTTACATCATAACGCAGAGCTTTTAGCGTACGCACCAAGAGGTCAAAACTAAGGCTACTTCTTGCGTGTCCTAAGTGTGCATCATCATAGACGGTGGGCCCACAGACATAGATGGAGGCTTTTCTTGGAACTATAGGCTCAAATGGTAGTTTTTTCTTTTTTACACTGTCGTAGATGTACATTGAGGTTTAACCTTTGGTTTATTTGTTGTGATTATAGCTAAAAGGCTTTAGATAAAAAAGCATTCAGTTGATTGGCAAACTCATGAGCATCTTTAACCCCAAAAGCTTTAGGTCCTTTGGTCATCTCTCCAGAGTCTCGTATCTCTTGCATTAGGTTTCGTATGGCTAGGTATTGCTTGATGTTGTCCACGCTATATAGCTCACCTCTGTGGTCGATGGCATGAGCATTTTTAGAGATAATTCTATCGGCTAGAGGGATGTCAGCCGTAATGACCAAATCATCTTCCTCTACCATCTCGACTATCTTATCGTCTGCCTCATCGGCTCCTTGGGCAACCACCATATAGGTGATATACTTGGATTTACCGATATTTATCTTTTTGTTTGCGATAACATAGGTCTCTAGTTTTAGGCGTTCTATGGCTCTTAGTGTAATTGGTTTAAGTAGATTAGGAAATGCATCACCATCTATAAATAGTCTCATCCTCGTATCCATCCCATAAATAAATTATTAATCTCTATCAAGATAAATGCAGAGACAATCAATCCTAGAATCACATAGATAAGTTTTTTAGAGTTGACTATCTCAAAAAAGTGTTCGGTTCCCACTTCTCTAACCGTAAGTGTAAAGAGAACGATTCCCCCAACACTACCTGCAAGGGCAAGACCTGTGACTCCCATGAGATTCATCAGGATAATAGAGACAATAACATTAAGCACCAAAGCGATGGTGGCTATCTTGGCTGCCTTGGTGTGTTGGTGGTTGGCGTAAAGGAACATGGCAAAGAGTTTGGTTAGCCCATGAGGGAGAAGACCTAGCATATACATACTCAGCACACCTGCTGTCTGAATGGTGTTTTCTACGGTAAAGGCTCCTCGTTCGAGCAGTAGCCAAACAATGGGTTCAGCGAGTATAATACCCATAAGTGTAGCAATACCAAGCAGAGAGAAGAGCAACCAAAAGGCTTTGCCCAAATTACTATAAGCCTCTTTGGTATCTCCACGATGAATCGCTTTTGAAATCATCGGAAAGAGAGCCACAGAGGTGGCAATAGCGATAATAGCAAGAGGAAGCTGAAAAACTCTGTTGGCAAAATAGAGATAAGAGATAGATCCAGTAAGCAAAAATGATGCCAGTATGGTGTCTAAAAATGCAGAGATTTGAGGCATGGAGTTACCCCACATGGAGGGGAAAAAGAGTTTGTTAAACTTTTTCTCCTCTGCTTTGACATCTTTTTTCTTTCTGTATTTCCATCCACCGATTAAAATTTTGTGCATATTGAGTTTTTTTATGGCAATAACATGAGCGATAACTTGTAAAAGACCACCAATAAGGACAGCGATACTCAGAGCAATAACAATGGTCTGTGGCTCCTCTTTCATATAAAGAAGCAGAGCCGAAATCATAGAGATATTGAGCAGAGCCGTTGACATGGCAGTGGTGGCAAAGTGTTCTCTGTATTGTAGTAAGGTCGCTAAAAAAGTAACTATAAATACCAAATCCAAATACCAAAAGTTAATCGCAGTAAGTGGTGCTGTTTGGGCTATCTGCTCATCAGACCAATCCCAAGCAATGGATTTGGTAAGCAGTTCAGGGAAAAAAGTGACCAAGAGCGAGAAGCCTATAAGTATCAGCATAAACCGTAAAAATATAGCCGTAGCAAAGACCCCTTTTTGCCTACTTGCTACAAACGAAGGCATAAAAGCTTGAGTAAATGCCCCCTCTGCAAAGATACGGCGAAAGAGGTTAGGCAATTTAAAAGCAACAAAAAAGATGTCAGTATAAATAGACGCTCCAAGAGCCGATGCCATAACAACATCACGTCCCAAACCTGTAACACGAGAGAAGAGAATACCAAAGCTGTTGGTGAAGATAGATTTTAGTTTCATAAAGTTCTTTTTTTTATGGTATTTTATCTAAATGTTTAAACTTTTTTGATGTTTATTAGATTTGGGGTTGACATATCAAAAAATAATTAAAAGGAAAAATACCCATGAATTTAAATATAATAACCGTTAGAGAAAGAAAAAATAAAAAAGGATAAGCATGACCATTACACTAAATATTCAAAATGAACAGCTTTTTAATAGGATACTATGGCTTTTAAGTCGTTTTAAAAATGATGGTTTAGAGATTATTACAGATATTCAAAAAAACATATCAACTCCAACCGAGCCAAAAAATAAATTTTCTGAATTTGCAGGGATTTGGAAAGATAGAGATATAACCCAAGAGTCTATAAGGGAACAAGCTTGGAGATGATAATTTTAGATGCTACTCTTTTTACTTATAATCTTAAGGACTTTCGATTTATTTATGGGGTGGAGTTGGTTTAGGTAGAGGATGCTTTAAACGAAAGTTTAAGTCCTACGGTGCTTAGATTTCAGTGAAATAGACAAAGATGCAGAGATAACCTATAGAGAGTTTTTCGGGAAAGATGAGGTAAACTATGGCGATTTAATTCAAAGAGTTTGATGAACGCTATAGGAGAAGAAAAGATGACAGAAAAAGAGATATTGGTAAATGTTGCAGTTTAAGATTAATTCTGCTGAATTGATAGAGAAAAGAGTTAATAAATTAGGAGATGTTAAATGATAGTAGGAATAGAAGGAACCATAGAAAAAAAAGACCCAACGATTATACACTTAAATGTAAATGGACTTATCTATGAGGTCAATATCTCGGTCAACACTTCAAACAGCATAAAAGAGAGTAGGGTAAAATTATTGGTTACACAAATCATCCGTGAAGATGCCAATTTACTTTTTGCTTTTATGGAAAAAGATGAGAAGAAGATGTTTGATACGCTCATCAAAATCAATGGAGTAGGTCCAAAAGTGGCGATGGCTACTTGTTCGACCTTTGTTCCTGCTACATTTGCACGAGTGGTGGCTGATAAAGATGTGAGTTTGCTTAAACGCGTTCCAGGGATTGGACCCAAGGCTGCAAGTCGTATTTTGGTGGAGTTGGCTGATTTTATTGTGGATGGAAATAGTGAAACAGTGGTGGATAGGGGCATGGCTGATGCTATCTTGGCATTGGAGAGTTTAGGGTTTAAAAAAGAGCAGATTAAGAAGGTATTGAGTGGGGCTACTGGGGATGTTAGCTCTTTGGTTAAACAGGGGTTGAAGAAATTGCAGAGGTTGTAACGGTTGACTTGAACTGTAAATTTTCGTAGAAAATTTATTAGTTCCAAGG
>DCAF01000041.1 GCA_002311915.1 Sulfurovum sp. UBA1140
ATTTTGATTTTGGTCTATTACTACTTGTGTTTTTAGAGTATGTTGTTTTTTCTTCCCTGAATAGTGTCGTTTCTGCTTTTTTTTGGTCTCTGTGATTTCGATGATCCCTCCAACCGAGATATTACTTTCCATCGACGAACTCTACAGAAGCTTTAAATTCTTCCTAAGAACTACAAAAGCCAAGTATAATAGCTTTTGAGGTATCATCTTTTTTTAAAATATTTTAGCGTACAAGGTTCCCGATGTTAACAAATTATAAAAAAAGTCTGCTCTTAGCGATGCTTGTGGTGGTCTTTGTTGGATGTAGTGATAAAGATGCCGTAAAAGAGTATGATAAACCTGCACTCTATTGGTATAAGAATATTATTAAAAGTGTGGCGACTTCCAATTTTGATAAAGCCGATAACTATTACATCTCTTTACGTAGTGAACATATGCGTTCACCCCTATTACCCACCGCAACCATGATATTGGCTCAGGCTCATATGGAAGATAAATCTTATTTGATGTCGGACTATTATTTGGATGAGTATCTGAAAAAACATGCCTCGGGTGAGAAGATAGAACAGGCAAAGTTTTTAAAAATAAAAGCTGCTTTTTTAGGGGTTAAAGATATTAATAAAGACCAAAAGTTAATGATAGATACATTAACCGATGTAGATGAGTTTATTAAAGAGTATCCAAACTCAAAATATAGACCTGTGGTTGATACCCTAAAAGTACGTCTGCACATGGCACAATATATGCTCAACGAGAATATTGCTAGACTTTATCGTCGTATTGGTAAAGAGGAAGCCTCTGTCATTTATAAAGAGAAAAATGCAAAATCTACCTTAAACAGTAGTGATATAAAAGCCCCAACCGAGGGTTTTTTAGACCGATTATTTAACTAAAGGAATCGATTAGAATGCAACTTAGTAACTACGAACCATTTCCTACGCAACTGCCCATCATTATTGAGGATAACCTTTTTTTGTATCCCTTTATGATAAGCCCTATTTTTTTAACTAAAAAAGAGGACATCGACGCAGCTACCTATGCCATGCAGAAGAACTCTTTGCTTCTGCTAACCACCTCTAAAGAGGGGTTTGAGGACTCTCGAAAAGAGGGAGACCTTCACTTTATTGGTGTGATTGGTTCGATTATGCGTAAAGTGCATATTCCTGATGGTCGGGTAAAGATTCTGTTTCAAGGGTTAGCCAAAGGCGAAATTTCTTCAGAAATAGAAGAGATAAACTTAGAGTCATTAACTTTTCAAAGTGCAATGGTTAAGCTTATCAAAAATGAAGCGTATGAAGAGTTACGTATTCAAGCATTGGTAGGAATACTTAACGAAAAACTTAAAAAATTATCAAAGATTCAAAATAATATACCTACAGATTTACTTAAAACCATCTCTGAAACTGATGAACCATACCGTATTTCAGATTTGGTTTCATCACTGTTAAAAATAACCAAAACTCAAGCCTATGAACTTTATAAAGAGCAAAATATCGAACAGCGTATGATGCAGTTGATTGATATTATTGTGGGTGAGATAGAGTCTGCTAAGGTACAAAAAGAGATTCGTTCTAAAGTACATACCAAGATAGAGCAGACCAATAAAGAGTATTTCTTAAAAGAGCAAATCAAAGAGATAAATAAAGAGTTGGGATCGGACAATCAACGTGATGAAGAGATAGCTGAGTTTAAAAAGAGACTTGAGGCAATTAAATCTGACATAGAAGAGGATGCCTTTAAAGAGATTTCTAAACAACTGGAACGATTTGCTCGAATGCACCCTGACAGTTCAGATGCCCAGCAGATACACACCTATTTAGAGTGGATTTTTGAATTGCCTTTTGGAAAAACTACCAGCAAAAGCTTGAAGGTCTCTAAGGTAAAAGAGGAGTTAGATAACGATCACTTTTCGTTGGTTAAACCCAAAGAGCGTATTATTGAGTTCTTTTCGGTTCGTGAGTTGGCGTATCTTCGTGGAATAAACTTAGAAGGAAGTTCTGGAGCCATTTTATGTTTTTGGGGGCCTCCTGGTGTGGGTAAAACGTCACTAGCGAACTCTATTGCTACGGCATTGGGTCGCCCTTTGGTGCGTATTGCCTTGGGTGGACTTGAAGATGTTAACGAGCTTCGTGGTCACCGACGAACCTATGTCGGAGCAATGCCAGGGCGATTGGTACAGGGATTAATTGATGCTAAAAGTATGGATCCTGTTATTGTACTGGACGAAGTAGATAAAGTAGGGCAGAGTAATCGTGGAGACCCAACGGCTGCTCTTTTAGAGATACTTGACCCCGAACAGAACAGTGAGTATCGAGATTACTATTTGAATTTCAATATAGACCTAAGCAAAGCGATATTCATTGCTACAGCAAATGATTTGGGGAGTATTCCTGTTGCCCTGCGAGATAGAATGGAGTTTATTGCTGTTAACTCTTATACACCCAATGAAAAATTTGAAATTGCCAAGCAGTATTTAATTCCTCAAGAGCTTAAGAAACATGCCCTGAAAAAGATAGAGTTTGAGATTACAGATAACGCTTTGAAACTGTTAATAGATGAGTATACCAGAGAGTCAGGAGTACGGGGGTTACGCCGTAAGATAGCAGGATTGATGAGAAAGTCAGCAACAATACTACTGGCTGATAGTTCAACCCAGAAGATAAAAATTAGGGTAAAAGATTTACCAACCTTTGCAGAGAAAAAGGTGTTTGAAGTCTCTGCCATTGATAAAGAGCCAATGATAGGTGTGGTGAACGGTTTGGCATGGACTTCTGTTGGTGGGGATATGCTAAAAGTTGAAGCGATTAAAATTAAGGGTAAAGGGTTGGTAAAACTTACAGGTAGTCTTGGTGATGTAATGAAAGAGTCTGCTCATATTGCATTTTCGGTGGTTAAACTTCTGATAGATGATGGTTCACTGATGGTTAGTAAAGAGGAGATATACAAACTCTACGATTTACATATTCATGTTCCCGAAGGTGCTACCCCAAAAGATGGACCAAGTGCAGGAATTACCATGGCAGTGGCGATTGCTTCGATTCTTTCGGAACAGAAGATAGACAACAGTGTCGCAATGACAGGTGAGTTAACTTTAACAGGTACGGTTCTGCCTATTGGTGGATTAAAAGAGAAGCTAATCGCTGCGTATAAAGCAGGGGTAACCAAAGCACTTATTCCCCAAAAGAATTATGAACGAGATTTAGAGGATATTCCTGATGAGGTACAACAAGCCATTACGATTATGCCTGTTCGTACCATTAATGAAGTCTTAGCCGAGGTCTTTATCTAGTACGTGTCAATTTCTGATAACCCTTCAACTCCACAGATAAAAGGAAGAAAAGCCGAAAACCTATTAGAAAAAATAGGGGTTCGGTACTTTGGTAGGCTCTCGCATAAATTAGAGTATGATTCTGAAATACATCTAAAAAATATCCCTTCTGATAAAGTTTTGCAAGTAGTTGCCAACAACATTACTCTGAATGCTGTTATTATTGCCTTTCTAGTGGGGGCATTGACCAGCGTTCCTGCCGTTTGGTTCGAGATGTACTACCGTGAAAGTTTTACTACTTTTTATTACTATGGTCTGCTTTCAGCCATTACACTGGTTCTGCTTATTGTAGAGGTGGGGATTCTGTATTGGCTAGGAATGCGAAGCACCTACACTTTGGCATACATGACAGGTTATGATGGAATTCATGAAGAGGAGTTACCCCCTGAGTATGACCTAAAAAACATGATGGTTCGCTCTGCACTAGAACTCGAAGATCCTGCCATTGAGTATTTGGGTATTAATCCCCATAAGTATGTTTCTAAAAAGTGGTTAATTGTTAGAACTTTGCTCTATAAAGCCAAAATTATATTAAGCAGTATCGTTCTTAAATTGATATTAAAAAAAGTAGCTGGAAGATATGGAGTACGGATTGGATTTGTTTGGGTTGCTATTCCTGTGACAGCCATTTGGGATGCCGTTGTGATGTATCGGGTGGTTAAAGATGCACGGTTGCGTCTTTTTGGCTATCATCTATCAAAATATATTATTGAAGAGATTTTAACCGATAGGGTACTCAACAGCTACTCCCCTCATGTGCGAGAGGGTGCGATTCGTGCTGTCTCTACGGTGATGGTGCTTTCTAAAACGTACCATCCTAATAATATTATTTTGCTTATTCGGTTAAGTAGTAATTTTGATATATCTGAATCCAAAGATTATGATGACCTTGATAAATTTTTAGAACATCTTAATAGTGCTTCGAAAGAGGAACAACATTTACTTAGAATATTGGCAGGAATTTCGGCTATTTTTGATGGAGTGTTTAACTCTACTGAAAAAGAGGCACTTATTAAGATATTTGATGGTGATGAGGTCTACATGAATTTCACCAAAGAGTTACAGTCTCTTCTACTTAATAACCGACTACATCAGTCAGCAAAACTGTGTCAAGAGAGGATGCATTTGTAGTATAATAGTATAGAAACTTTTGAAAAAGGAAATCTTATGCGATTTATATTTTTACTTCTTTTTCTTATTGTCTCCTCTGAGGCAACAGAAAAAATAGCACTGCTTATTGGAAATCAAAATTACACTGTAATA
>DCAF01000046.1 GCA_002311915.1 Sulfurovum sp. UBA1140
TGGGGTGGAATTTTTTAGGGTTGATTGATGGCAAGTGCAATATTGAAACAATAACAGGAGAAGATGAAAATAAGACAAGGTTAATGATTTGGATATTAGTTAGAGTAAAGAGTACAAAAATTAATTTAGAATGTTTGGTGCAGAGTTTTAATGACTAAAATAACTTGGCTATAATCTAACCTAATTTTATAAAAAAGGTTATCTTATGAGACTTACCCCCGAACAGTTAGAGGCGTTTAACCATAATGGTTTTTTAATTTTGCGAGATTTTGCTAATCAAGCCGATTGTGAAGCCATTTTAGATGTAGCTAAGGCTCACTTAAAACATAAGATAGAACCCATTGAGACCGAGTTGGGGTATAACGAGAAGTCTAAAGATTATCGTGCAACAGTAGCAAATTATCACAGTATGTTGGATGAACAGGGTGCAACGGTACGTCGTTTGCGTCAGGTCTATTCGCGTGATATTCTCTTTAAAAATTGGATGGAAGATAAAAAACTTCGTCCTATTTTAGAGCAGGTATTAAAAGACCAAGTGGTGATTACTTTAGCACATCATAACTCTATTATGACCAAAATGCCTCATACCAGTACAGAGACTGCATGGCATCAAGATAGACGTTATTGGCATTTTTCAGATGACAACTTGGTGAGTGTCTGGTTAGCACTAGATGATGAGTATGCCAAAAATGGAGTGCTTGAGTTTATTCCACAGAGTCATTTAATAGAATTTGAAGAGGGGCAGTTTGATGAAAAAGAGTATTTTGATACCCATTCTAAAAAAAATATGTCACTTATAGAAACAAAGGTGTCAACAACCTTACAACGGGGTGATGTGGTGCTGTTTCATTGTAAACTGCTTCATCGAGCCAATGCAAATCAGACAGATAAAGCTAAAATATCGTTTGTCTATACCGTAAAAGGGGCATCAACAAAGGTCACGAAGGAAACACGCTCATCCTCTTACCCTGAAATAATCCTTGATAGTCTTGACAAATAGTAGAAGTTCCGTTATAAGTTCACTATATAAGACCAAAATTATCTAATTTGGCTTTAAATAAGTTGATGTATAATTACGGCATTAACCAATATAACTAATTAAAGGATACATAATATGGCAACATATATTGATTTAACAAATGACAATTTTGAGGCAACCATCGCTGAAGGCGTAACAATGGTAGACTTTTGGGCTCCTTGGTGTGGACCTTGTAGAATGATTGCACCAGTAGTTGAAGAACTTGCAAATGATTTTGATGGTAAAGCAACTATTGCAAAATGTAATACAGATGAGCAACAAGAGATTGCTGTTAAATATGGTATCAAATCAATTCCAGCCATTCTTTTCTTTAAAGATGGTAACCTTGTAGACCAAATGGTGGGTGCAGCTTCTAAAGATGCATTTGCTGAAAAAATTAATGCTCAACTAGCATAATTTTTACCTCTTAACTTCTTGTGGGCATTTTTGCCCACGCTACAAACTGTTCTACACAAAATCTTTATTAAAATAGTATTGATATTGTTTTGGTAAAAATTTAATCCAAGGAATTTATAGATGTTAGATTGTGCAATTATCGGTGGAGGTCCAGCAGGATTAACCGCAGGACTCTATGCCACACGTGGTGGACTAAAAAATGTAACACTTTTTGAGATGGGAATGCCTGGTGGGCAGATTACTCAAAGTTCAGAAATAGAAAACTATCCTGGTTTTTTTGAGCATGGGAAAACAGGTATGGATTTTATGGATACATGGCAAGAGCAGTGCTTTCATTTTGGTCTAAAACATGTAATGAAAAAAGTAGAACGGGTAGCAAAAACAGGGGAACACTTTACTGTAACTTTTGAAAATGGTACATCAGTTGAAGCGATGACGGTAATTGTCTGTACAGGTAGTACCCCTAAGCGAACAGGAATTAAAGGCGAAAATGAGTTGTGGGGAAAAGGGGTAAGTACCTGTGCCACGTGTGATGGTTTTTTCTATAAAGGCAAATCAGTTGCCGTTCTTGGTGGTGGAGATACTGCATTAGAAGAGGCACACTATCTCTCTAATATCTGTGCCGAAGTCAATTTAATTCATAGAAGAGATGAGTTTAGAGCCTCTCCTTCAACGGTTGAAAGAGTCCAAAGAACCAAAAATATCAACATTATTACCGATACCATTATCGAAGAGATAGAGGGGGACATGATGGGGGTAACGGGTGTTAAACTTAAAAATGTAAAAACCAATGAGGTCTCTAGCCTTGAAGTCCCTGGGGTTTTTATCTTTGCAGGACATAATGTCAACAACAGTGTACTGAAAGATGAGTCAGGTGAATTTATCTGTAAGATGAACGACTGGGGTCAAGTGGTGGTTAATTTAAGTATGAAAACCTCGGTAGAGGGACTTTTTTCGGCAGGAGATATGCGAATAGAAGCCCCAAAACAAGTGGTGGTGGCAGCAGGTGATGGTTCAACGGCTGCACTACAAGTGATTGCCTATATTCAAGAGCAATCGTGAAAAGATAGAATTATAGAAAAGTGTGTATAATTCGCTTTAAATAAGAAGAGTGAGGATGTATTAAAATGGCAAAAGTAGGAATTGTAGGAAGTACAGGTCGAATGGGTGAACACCTTATTAATAATGTACTTGAGATGGATGGATTAGAGCTAAGTGTATTGCATGTTTTTGATGAGTTAAAAACAGCTGTTCCTGATACCGTATTAATTACCAACAACATGCAGGTGGTGGTAGAGAATTGTGATGTGGTTATTGACTTCTCTGCTCCAACTGCGACCCAAGAGTTGTGTGAAGTGGCTCTTAAAAATCCTACTGCATTGGTAATTGCCACGACAGGATTTACGCCTCATCAACAGAATCTTCTTACAGAAGCCTCTAAAGAGATGCCTGTTCTTTACTCTTCAAATATGTCTGCAGGAATTGCTCTGCTTAAGCAGTTGGTTGAGCAGGTATCAGCAACCCTTAAAGATTTTGATATTGAAATTGTAGAACAACATCATCGACATAAAGTTGATGCTCCTAGTGGTACAGCGTTAACCCTAGCTGAGTTTGCAGCCAAAGGGCGTGGGCTTGATTTAGATGCTGTACGTATCTCGGGTAGAGATGGTCAGATAGGTGCTAGAAGCAAAGATGAGATTGCCGTAATGGCACTGCGTGGTGGCGATATTGTGGGGCGACATACCGTTGGCTTTTACAATGATGGGGAGTTCTTAGAGCTTAACCATACAGCAACCAGCCGAGAGACCTTCTCGAAGGGTGCAATTCGAGCTGCAAAATGGATTACCACACAAGAGAGTGGTTTTTACACGATCAACGACTGTTTAGGACTATAATATGTGTGCAATTGTAGGCGTATTTGGAGCAGAAGATGCATCAAAGATAGCATATTATGCACTCTTTGCCATGCAACATCGTGGTCAAGAGTCAACAGGCATCTCTTCAGCAAATGGTAAAAAAATTCACCTTATTAAAAAAAGAGGATTGGTCACCAATGTTTTTGATGAGAATACTTTTAATGTGCTTGAAGGGAGTTGTGCCATTGGACACAACCGATACTCAACGGCAGGAAAAGACTCGCTACTTGATGCGCAACCTGTATTTGCCAAATATAAGTTGGGTGAAATTTCGGTAGTACATAATGGTAACTTGGTAAATAAGTACGAGGTACGAAATGAGCTTATTGATAAAGGAGCAATTTTTCAAACAGGCATGGATACTGAAAATATTATACACCTTATTGCAAAAAGTCAAAAAAATAAACTCAAAGCCCGTATTAAAGATATGTTGAGCAAAATTAAAGGTGCATATTGTTTGGCAATTCAGAGTCGTAGTAAGATGTTTGTGGTGCGTGACCGTTTTGGAATTCGACCATTAAGCCTTGGAAGACTCCCCAATGGTGGTTGGATGGTTAGCAGTGAAACATGTGCCTTTGATTTGGTGGGAGCCACCTTTATTCGTGATGTAAAACCAGGAGAGATGCTAATTTTTGAAGAGGGAAAAGAGCCTGTTTCTGAACAGATTTTTGAACCTGATTTTCACCCTTGTGCTTTTGAATATATCTATTTTGCACGACCTGATTCGATTATTGATGGTAAAACCGTTTACAATATGCGTCTGAAAATGGGCAAACAACTGGCCAAAGAGACCCCTGCTGATATTGATTTGGTGTTGCCTGTTCCCGATTCGGGTGTGGCAGCAGCCAAAGGATATGCCGAAGGCTTGGGTGTACCTTTCGAGATGGGAATTGTACGAAACCACTATGTGGGAAGAACTTTTATTGAACCAACTCAAGAGATTAGAGACCTAAAAGTAAAACTAAAGCTCTCTCCAATTAAAGACATGATTAAAGGAAAACGGGTCGCTATTGTTGATGATTCGTTGGTACGTGGGACAACCTCGAAACAGATTGTACGAATGCTTAAAGATGCAGGGGCTAAAGAGGTACATATGCGTATCGCTTCGCCAGAAATTAAATACCCCTGTCGTTATGGAATTGACACAGCAACCACACAAGAGTTAATCTCTTCAATCAAAACACCTGAAGAGATTGCCAAACAGATGGATGCAGAGTCATTAGGATTCCTCTCGATAGAGGGGTTAAAAGCATCATTGGGTAACGATAGAGTCTACTCATTGGTTAGTTTTGATGGAAACTATTTTGCAGGTGGCAATGCCAAAAGTCCTACTTGTAGTGATTGTGATTAGATAAGGAATTTTTAGTTGAAACAGCTCTATACCTATGGTATTTATCTTAAGAAAAAATTTAAGACAAAAGTAAGTAAGCTCCCTATGGGGATTTCAGGGTTTACCTGCCCCAATATTGATGGTACGGTTGCTAAAGGTGGTTGTACCTTTTGTGAAAATGACTCGTTTAGCCCCAATTTGGCATCGAACGCAGGTAAAACTTTTTTAAATTTAGAGAGTACCTCAAATCCTATTTTGGAGCAACAGCTACAAGATGTAGATAGACAATTAAAATCTTCACGAGCCTATATCTCTACCAATTATGGTTCTAAAAAGTTTTTAGCCTATTTTCAAGCTTTTACCAATACTTATGCCCCATTTGAAACACTTAAAATGCTTTATGACAGAGCATTAAGTCATGATGATGTGATTGGACTAAGTATTGGAACAAGAAGTGACAGCATTACCGAAGAGACTTTAGCCTACTTAGTAGAGTTAAGCAAAGATCATGAAGTTTGGTTGGAGTATGGAATTCAATCGGTTTATGATGAGACACTTGATAAAATCAACCGTGGTCACGATGCCAAAAATGTAAAAGAGGCAATTTTAAGAGCTAAGGAGTTGGGCTTAAATGTCTGTGGACACCTTATTTTTGGTCTACCTGGTGAGACACAAGAGATGATGTTAGAATCGGCAAAACAGAGCTACGAGTGGGGCATTGATTCGGTCAAGTATCACCCTTTGTATGTCGTAAAAAATACACTTTTAGCCAATCAATATCGACAAGGAAAGTTTACTCCAATTAATAAAGAGGAGTATATTGATACCCTAATCAAAGCGATAAAAATGAAACCCGACCATATTTCAATTCAACGGGTCACCGCAGGAATAGACGATGATACCCTATTGGCTCCTGCATGGTGTGGTTCTGGACGCAATCAGATGATGAATTATATCTCTAAAGCAATGGCAAAAGAGGGGTGGAGGTATTAACCTCCTCTAACTATTAATAACTCTTTTTTTATTAATTTTATTACTTTTATATTCTAGGAAATATATATATAGCTCATTTCCTAAAAATATTAAATAGAAACTATTCCAAAAAACAATACACCAGCAAATAAAAAAGGTTTTTATAAATGAAAGATAAACAGATAAAATATATAAATTTAGATAATCTTTACGAAGATATTGTTTAAATAACTTGCATTCAACCAAGAAGTGCAGGATAGTGGTATTTATCAGTTTATATAAAAAGAATTACCCCCCTAAAGGGGGACAACCCTTTAAAAATTTATCACCCCTTTAATGGTATTAAGTAACATACTTTTCTTTTTTATATCGGCTCGTTCGGCACCTGGTTTTGTGGTGCTGATGATGGCTCTTCCCATGATGTGTTTTTTACCATTTTTTAATCTTACGCCCCAGTAGTTGTGCAGGATAATGGGTTCATTGTCTTTTTCACCCAAGTAGAGCATGATATGCCCAGGGACAAAAAGTAGAGAGCGACATGATTTTGCATTTTCTAAGATGCTCTGCTGTTTCTCTTCGAGACTTAAACCCTTTACTGAAATATATTCACCACTTTTTGCCTGTTGTTGAGAGTTTCTAGGTAGGTAGATTCCAAATGGAGCAAAGAAGTCTCGGGTTAGGGTTGAGCAGTCTCGGGTTTTTAGTTTACCACCCCAGCCATATGGCTCACCCACCAACTGTTTTCCGATATACGAGATATTAAACGCATTAAACTTTATTGGTTTTCTAGCGATAATATTGACTTCGTTAACTTTGGTTTTTTTAATAGTGGCATAACCCTCTTCATCTTTTCCTGCAAAAATATACTCGTTTGTTAGGCTATCTTGAGGGAAAATAGTTCCCATTTTTACCAATGTAATCATCTTTTCATCTTCAATAAGATTTAGATTGTCGGTGGTGGTAATATAGTAGTGGTTGTTTTCAAATACTTCTTGAAAGCTAGGAGTCACAAATGCCATGCTCTCTACCTCCATCCATCCAAAGGCAAAAGCTGTTTTAACATAAATCCAACGCCCATCAAGTGAGTAATGAGAGGCAAATAGAGGAGTGTTCATATATACCGAACTGTTTTGATTGTAATCAAAGGGAAACCCCTCTCCTGTACGGGTGGTGTTGTAGTAGAACTCTTTATTGGTAGGGTAGAGCTTTAGGTTGGTGTGTTTAATGGTAATAGCATGTTGGGCTAAAGCGTTGTAGTTGTCAAAATTTGAATTTTTAATTTGCGTCTGAAACCAAGATTTTGGTATTCTCTCTCCAAATCGTCGATACATTTTCCGTTTGGCAAACATAAATTGCCATATTTTTTCACCTTCTAAGAGGTTCATATCGCTAATATGCCATGGTTCAAAAAACTTTTCATTGTAGACATCATCATAATCAAGCTGTTCCATAGCACTCATTGGCTCGGCCTGTTGGCTAAACGCTGTGGGGTCTTGATCTATAAATAGTGTGTCGTTAATTTGATTAGAAGGCATGTTGTCAATGTCACTTCTTGTACGCTCTCCTATCGAAAGTAGGGTTACTGCAAAGAGTGAGGTTGAGAGTGTGGTAAACAGTCCAAGTGTAAAAATAAATTTTTTCATAATTGTTTCCTTTTTTTAAATTTAAAATATAGTCTTTTCTATATTATAGTTCAAATATAACTTATATGATAGGTTAAAGTAATATTTTATAGCGATTTAAAGCAAAAGTGAGAATCGATTACACAATTACTAAACAGGCTTCAACACTCTATATTTAGGGATGTGATGTTTATTATTAATCTATTTTATTTGTTCTAAATTTCTATTATGATTATGCTACAATAGGCTAAAAAGGAACAACAATGAGCGTTCGATATTTACTTATTACTCTGATTCTGATTTTTACTGCCTGTGGTGGTGGAAGCAGTAGTGTCAACAAAGAAGTTCAAGAGCTTGACAGCAACAGAAGCATTCAAAAAATTTCTAAAACAGTCACTATTTATGTACACGGATACAGAAAAGTAGGAGACAATGAACAAGCAACCTATGGGGCTAGAAAAAATGGAAGTGTAATTGCCAAAATGGTAGATATTACAGGACTCCCCACGGTAGATGCGTATGATAAAGAGAACTTTTCAACCTTACTCACCGACATCTACTATTATGGTGATGTTCCCCCAAATTACTATACGGCAAAAGACCTTGAAGATATAGAAGAGGTGACCCGTAAATATGGAGGGGGGATTCCACGCTATGCAACCATCTTAGCCAAATATTCCAAATATATCTTAGACGAGACGGGGGCAGAAAAAGTCAATATTATCAGTGTAAGTATGGGGTCACTGGTAACACGCTGGATGATAGAGAAAAATTTAGAAGGACTCTCCGAGAATAAAAAGATAGAACGCTGGATGAGTATAGAAGGGGTTATTCGTGGAAACTATGCCGTTAGCCAAAATGGACTGCTAAGCGTTGCAGAGTCATTAGGACTCTTTGATAACTCGATTGATACACAACATATGCACTACGATTGGATTAAAGAGAACTTAACCCCCAATCCTGATGTTATGCAGAGTCTTTACTATCGTGATATTTTGGTGGGACAAATTAGCTCAACCAAGAGTGGTGAGGCACTGGATAGACTGCTCTCATTAAATAGAGATAGTCAACCCAATGATGGTTATCAATTGGTCAAAGATACCTATTTTGCGACTGTCGAAAACTATTCTCAAATTCCTTCACATACCCTCTTTTATACCGACCATGAAGAGATTAAAGAGAAAGAGGGTGCTTATGCCGTCATGGCAACCTTTTTAGAGTCTAAAAAACGGGTTAGGGTCACACTGATAGATGCCACCCTGAACAGCATTTCAAACAGAAATACAAAAGTTGCTTTTGAGAGTTATGTTTTTTCTAATCAAGTAAAAGAGAAATGGGGAATTACCGATGCGATTGATGAACGGGTTTATAACAGTGGCATGTTGACTCGTTATACCTACAACGAAAGTGGAGAGACAAGAACCTTTACTCAACCCATTTTTGATGATTTTGTTCTTTCAGACGAGAGCGAATTGGATATTAGAATGAGAGGATACAAGATAGAAAGTAGCACCAATAGTTTAGGAGATATTGTACGCAACATACCCCTAAAAAATGGAGTTTACGAACTTAGTGGAGAGGAGTGGAGTGCTCATCTGAAGGTGGAGGTTTTGGAGTAGGTTCGGTAAAACCGAACATTAAAATTTAAAATTTTATTTTGATGCTTGAATATTTTTGTTTGGTTAATATATCAATCCAAGAGATGTTACCTAATGTTTTTGTTCGGTGTTACTGAACCTACTAATTCCAAATTATACAACTTTTACTGTTGATAAACCAACCCCAAATGCTCCATCCTTTTCCCCATATTTAACAAGGTCATATCGGCTAGAACCAGAGCCATCATGGCTTCACAGACGATGCTTCCTCTGATGGCTACGCAGGGGTCGTGACGACCTTTTAGTTTGCAGGTGACTGCTTGGTTCTCTTTGGTAACGGTCTCTTGAGGTTGAAAAATAGAGGGGGTGGGTTTGAAATGGGTTTTAATAATAATGTCATCACCATTTGATATGCCCCCAAGTATGCCACCTGAGTGGTTGGTTTTAAATCCATTAGGAGTGATGGCATCGTTATTTTCACTCCCTTTTAGGTGAGTTGAATCTATGCCATCTCCTATTTCGACTGCTTTAGAGGCATTAATACTTATCATTGCTTCGGCTAGAATGGCATCAAGTTTGTAATAGAGGGGTTCACCCAAACCAATCGGAAGCCCTTTGGCAACGGTGAGTACCACACCCCCTACCGAGTCATGTCTGCTTTTTGCTGATAATATTGCCTCTTCTTGGGCTGACTCTACTTCGGGGTCAAGTGCATAGAGTTTGCTCTGCTTGGCATGGGTAAAATCGTAACACTTAGATTTGATACCATCTACTTCACACAGACCTGACTCTATCTCTATGCCAATGGTTTTAAGCATTAGTTTGGCAATGGCTCCTCCTGCAACCCGTGCAGCAGTCTCTCGTGCCGAGCTTCTGCCACCACCACGGTAATCTCTAATGCCATATTTATGGTAATAGGTAAAATCGGCATGTCCAGGGCGAAAGAGGTCTTTAATGTTGTCATAATCACGGCTTTTTTGATTGCTGTTAAAAATGACCATCATAATGGGGGTTCCTGTGCTAATGCCCTCAAAAGTACCCGAGAGTATCTCTACTTTGTCGTCCTCTTTTCTGGCTGTTTCTAATTTGCTTTTTCCTGGTTTACGACGGTCAAGTTCAGACTGTATAAAGGCTTCATCTATGGTTAATCCAGCAGGAACACCATCAACAATACAGCCCAGTGCTTTTCCATGAGATTCACCAAAGGTGGTTAGTATAAATTTCTTTCCAAAGCTGTTCACGGTTCACCCCTTAATTTTCTTAAAGCAATCTCTGCTGCTCGTTGTTGAGCCTCTTTTTTACTTCGACCAATGGCAGAAGCGACGACTCTATTTTGAAGTTCAATTGAAATTTCAAACTCTTTTTTATGGTCAGGACCAAAAGCACGTACCATTTTATAGGTGGGTGTCTCTCCAAAATCTGCTTGTGTTAGCTCTTGAAGGGTAGTTTTAAAATCTTTTGATAATGAATTTAAATCAATAACTTCATAGCTCGACTCAATGAGATTAATGGCAATTTTGGCAGTAACTTCTAAACCACTCTCTAAATAGATGGCTCCCATAATGGCTTCAAAAGCGTTAGAGAGTAGTGATGGTTTATTGCGTCCATCATTGTTCTCTTCGGCTGAAGAGATAAAAATGGAGTCTCCTAAATTAATATCTAGTGCCAGTTTGGTAAACCCTTTTTCATTTACCAATGAAGCACGAATTTTAGAAAGCAACCCCTCGTTCTCTTTTGGGAATTTGTTAAACAGATACTCCCCAACAATCAAATCAAGGACAGCATCACCTAAGAACTCTAAACGCTCATTATTATAAGGTTTCTTATAACTTTTATGGGTAAGTGCTTCGGTGATGAGGTCATCTTGTTTGAAACGGTAGTTTAAAGCAATCTCTAAGGCTTTAAATTGACTCATGTTTTCTCCTATTTCTATTGTTTTTTGCTTCTCTATCATCAGAGTAGAGAGTAACCTGTTTTTGACCGTTTTTTTGCAAGTTTTTCCTTGATAGTTATAGAGTCTATGGCATAACATTGTGGACATCTAATAAAACTAATGGGGAAGTGCTGTTTACAACGACGGCATCCATAACTGAAGATTAAATCAACTTCAGTGTATCCACATTTTTGTGCCGAAACAATGGTATCAATGGCAAAAATACCACTTTGAGGAGTCTCCTCTTTATGCTGAAGAAACCCTTTTGCCATATAGATACTACGCAATATCTCATTCGACGAAATTATATCAAAATTGAGGTTTGAAGTGGGTAAGAACCACAGAATATCAAGGATAGAGCCAATCTGTTTGGTATCAATAGATTGCCAAGCTAAAGAGGGGTTAAGCTTAAAAAGTTCTTGCATAACACGTCGATAGGAGTGATTGGGTGTCTCTAACAATGCTTGAATTGTTTCGGCTTTTTTTATAGTATCTATCTGATGATTTTTTAAAAGTTTAGAGAGCTGAAGATGTCGTTTAAGTGCCAAGCAAGGGTCTCCTAATATCTGCAAAGGTTTAAGCGTTTCAGAGGCACTCTCATACTCATTTAAAAGCTCATAAACAATCTCTAAATGATAAAGGGCTTCTGTATTACGTGCATGTTTGTGTAAAATTTCTAAAAAAATAAATTCTGAACGTTTTAAAAATCCTGCCTTAAGATAGGTCTTTCCTAAATTTTCTAAAAGATACTCTTTTTGACCAAAGGAGCGAATATTTTCTATTAAATAGAGGTAGACAGAGATGGATTTTTGATAATCTCCTTGGGAGGTAAAAGTATCTGCAAGAAGTGAGAGTGGATGCACCAGTGTTGTCTCGAATGGTATTTTTTTTATATCAAAATCATTTGGTTCTTTACTAATTTTACCTAAAAAGTTTTTTAGACTTTTATCTTTTCTCTTCTCTTTATAATTTTCCATAACATACGAAAAAGTAGCAACAATTAATACCAAAACTACAATAATAAGAATACTAAACAGGGGGTCATTATAAGCAGGAAGGATTTTATCCAACGGTGATTCCTTTTTGATAATATTTTAACATATTCGATATAATACCGTATGATTGATAACGCATCGGTAGAACAACTCAAAAACAATATGGATATTGTAGAGATTATCTCTAATTATATTGAGGTTAAAAAAGCAGGAGCCAATTTTAAAGCCAACTGCCCCTTTCATGGTGAGAAAACTCCCAGTTTTGTTATTAGCCCGAGTAAGCAGATATATCACTGTTTTGGATGCCAAGTTGGTGGTGATGCCATTAAATTTGTGATGGAATACGAGAAGTTAAACTACCCAGAATCGTTAGAAAAAATCGCTTCGATGATGAATTTTTCGTTGACATATACCCAAGGAAGCAGTGATAACAATGAGGCTCGTCGCTTGTTGGAGCAGGTTCAAACCCATTATGGTAAAGGGCTTTATGGTAACAGTGTTGCTCAAAAATATCTAAGCGATAGAGGAGTAACCACCCAATCAATCGAGAGCTTTGGTATTGGTTATGTGGGGGCTTCTCATGAGATGATGAACTTTTTGTCATCAAATTTCTTGCCCCTACCTAAAGCTGAAGAGGCAGGAGTGGTTGCCCAGCGTGAACGGGGGGGATTTTATGCACGTTTAACCGAGCGTATTACTTTTCCTATCTACTCTGTTTCAGGAGCGATTGTGGGGTTTGGGGGGCGAACGATTACCAATCATCCTGCTAAATATATCAACTCACCTCAGACCAAACTTTTTAATAAATCGCAACTGCTTTATGGTTATTCCAAAGCCAAAGAGAGCATCTATCGAAATAAAAAGCTTATTGTTTGTGAGGGGTATCTTGATGTGATTATGTTTCATCAAGTAGGTTTTAAAGAGGCAGTAGCTACGTTAGGAACGGCACTAACTGCTGAACATTTGCCAATATTGCGAAAGGGTGAACCTCAAATTATCTTGGCATATGATGGTGACAAGGCAGGGGTGGAAGCTGCGATTAAAGCATCTATCATGTTAAGCGAGGGGGGATTTGATGGTTCTGTGGTACTCTTTCCTAATGGAGCAGACCCTGCAGATATGATTGCTAAAGGGGCTGTTCAAGAGGTAGCAAACTTGCTTCGTGGGGGGCAACTCCTTATTCCTTTTGTGATTGAGAGGATTGCTAAACGTTATAATTTACAAAATCCTCGTGAAAAAGAGATCGCCTTTGGTGAGGTTAAATCGTATCTAAATAACTTAAGTCCCATTATCCGTGAAGCCTATATTGTACACTCTGCAACAGTTTTGGGGGTAATCCCTGCTCTTTTTGGTTCAACCGTTAAAGCAGAAAATACCCATGTTAGATTTTCAACCCCCAAAGAGGATGTGGGTCAACTAAGTATTATTAAAACATTAATGGAACAAAATAGTTTTATGGATGAGGTATTGAATGTTATGAAGCCTTCGATGTTTGGTAACTATCAGACTCTGTTTGAATCACTGATTCAAGGAGAGAAAGAGAACCCCCATTTAACAGGTTTAATGCTTGATGAGACCATTAAAATAATGGAAGAGCATGAGTTTAAAATGGCATTGGCATCGTTTTTGTTTGGACACTATGTTAAAAAATTAAAAAGCATTACCACAGACAACTCGCTTCCTCTTCAAACAAAGAACTTTTTGATTCGTAAAATAAAAATGGATATAATGCCACGACTGAAACGGGGCGAGTTGGTTGCTTATCAACTTGATATTTAAAAAAAGAGAGAAAACAATATGAGAGCAATATCACTGTTTAGTGGAGGACTCGATAGCATGATTGCTATTAAACTAATAGCCGACCAAGGCATTGAGGTTACTGCGGTACACATTAAGACAGGCTTTGGGGGAACAAAAGATATAACCCATATACTAAAACAACGTGCCAATATGGCAGGGGCTGATTTTAAGGTGATTGATGTTCGCCAAGAGTATCTGCAAAAGATTCTTTTTGACCCAAAATATGGTTATGGAAAAAACTTTAACCCTTGCATTGATTGTCATGGGTACATGTTTAAAGTAGCCAAAGGGGTCATGAGTGAACTAAATGCCTCTTTTGTGGTAACGGGTGAAGTGTTGGGGCAACGCCCCATGAGTCAACGCTCGGACGCACTGCAACAGGTGAGTAAACTGGCAGATGATATTGAAGACAAACTGATTCTTCGACCCTTATGTGCCAAACTCATGAACCCTACAACCCCCGAGATAGAGGGGTGGGTTGATAGAGAAAAACTTTTAGATATATCAGGGCGAAGTCGTGAACGACAGTTGGCATTGGTTAAAGAGTATGGATGGGAAGAGTATGAATCCCCAGGGGGTGGCTGTTTGCTAACCGAAGCACACTACTCTGAACGTATTCATGAATTTATAACCCATGATAATTTTGAACTGCCTGATATTGAACTGTTAAAGTTTGGACGACACTTTAGACTGCCTGATGGTGCAAAATTGGTGGTGGGTAGAAACCAAGAAGATAACCAAGGGCTTCAAGCAATTACCAGTAGTAAATACCAAGTGGTTAAATTGCCCATTGCAGGACCTTTCTCGTTAATGGACAAAAAGGCAACCACACAAGATAGAGCGTTGGCTGTTAAATTAGCCATTACCTATGCCAAGAGTTCAGTCGATGAGGTCTACAATGTTTTAATCGGAGAAGAGAGCTTCTCGACCTCTCCTTTTGCTACCAAACAAGAGGCACAGGCGTATTTTTTTAATGCTTAATTGTGTAATTTTGTACCTACTTGGGTAAAAGAGACCACTTTTTATATTAACAGTTACAATAAATTGGCACTGGTTACCCCAAAAGGGGAGTATAAACAACTTGTTGACCCCATAGCGATTAACCGTTTTTGGCATTGGCTTTTTGAGCATCAAAACAGAGTGGGAAAGGTAATTAATTTTACAAAAACCTTGGACTTAAAAGCATTGAAAGAGCGATATTTGGGGGGTAAAAATAATTTTGGCTAAAACAGAATTTATGATTGAAGATTTGGTGGCTGTTGAAGAGGGAGTTAAGATGAAGTTACGGAATCAAACCAATAACAAAGTTGGCTTTGCTATGGATTCCAAAACAAAAAAAGAGACTATTTTTGCTTTGGAGGATTGTGAAAAAGTTATTTTTAGGTGTTTAAAATAGGGTGAAAGAATTTTAATTCTAATTGCTTTTAACCACGTTGGCTACTTTTCTTGCCAAAAGAAGAGAAGAGTTCATCCTTTATAACAGAAATGGTTGATTTAAAACGTTACCTACAGTAGCAGTCACTAAAGGAGTTTGCAATCAAAATTCAAGTATTTGTTGTTAAATATTTGTTATTAACCTTTTTAATTATAAAATTCCTGAAAAATAGAGAAGTTGCTCTTTTTTTCTGTCTATAAATAGTACAATAAATAGAAAACTTCACTTTTCATACCAAAAGAATAAAGAGAGTTGAGAGTTATCAGGCAACCATTTACAACCATTTTTATAAAGATCTATATCTGGATGAACTTCACAATTCCTCTCTTTTTTAAAGATAATATTAAGCTTTAACAGTAATTCTGTTTTTTATACTCTGTTTTTTGAACTTAAGTATAATTCATCTAAAAAATATCCTATTCGAGTAGCCATGACCTTAAAAAAATTAAATATACAAAAGAGTAATGCCTTAACAATTTTATATGTAGAAAATAATCTGACATTAAGAACCTTGACCACAATGATACTACAACAATTGTGTAAAAACGTGATAGTAGCTGTGGATGGCGAAGATGGTTGTAATAAATTTAAAAACAATCAGATAGATTTAATTATTACGGATATGAATATGCCCAAACTCAATGGCATTGAGATGATGAAAAGAATCAGAGAGATTAATCAAGAAGTTTCCATTTTAATTTTATCTGCGTATGAGGGAAAAGATTACTTGATGGAGAGCATTAAGTATGGTGTAGAGGAGTATCTGCTTAAACCTTTAAATAGAGAACAACTGATAACGGCAATTAAGAGGGTGAGTCAAAAAGTAGAAGAGAAAAACAGAACTAAAAAACAGAACAATCTTTTACAACAGTATCAATCCATTGTGGATAAAAGTTACATTATCTCTAAAGCAGATGTAACAGGTAAAATTACTTATGTTAATGATGAGTTCTGTCGAGTATCGGGATACCATCGTTATGAGTTGCTTGGTCACAATCATAATATTGTACGCTCTCCTGATGAGTCCCCACTGGTATTTAAACAGATGTGGGATACCATTAAGAGTAAAAAAACTTGGCAAGGGGTTATTAAAAATCAGTGTAAAAATGGTGAACTCTATTATGTTAAAACCACCATTAACCCTATTTTGAATGCTTTAGGAGAGATTGAAGAGTTTATTGCTTCACGTACGTTGGTGACCGATATTATTCATCCCCAACAGCAGATTATAGATTTTATACAATCGGTTGAAGAGCCGTTGATTATTTTAATGAAAATAGATGATTTTCAATATTTAGATGGTTTTCATCACCGAGATATTAATTACGCGATGCAGAGAGATTTTGCTATTAAACTCTTTAATTTAATACCCAAAGAGTGTAACTTTTCTAAAATTTATCTATTGGATAATGGTGAATTTGCCATTGCTAAAGATAGAAAAATCTGTAGTAATATAGAGAATATTATTAAAAAGATGAAAAAATTTCAAAAACAGGTGAATGAATCAAAAATAAATATGGGTTATCTAGATTATGATTTGTCAATTATTATAAGTTTCGCATATGGTAGCGAGGCATTAGAAGATGCAAAGTTGGGATTAAAAGAACTTTTAGAGAACAAACAAGATTTTATTGTGGCAAATGGGTTGCTTAAAAAGAATCAAACCCTTTTTAGTTCAAAGATAAAGACCTTTAAGATGTTAAAAAAAGCTATAGACTCTTATAATATTGTCTCCTATTTTCAACCCATTATCAACAATAAAACCCGACAAATTGAAAAGTATGAGTCGTTGGTACGATTGATTGATGAAGATAAGAATATTCTCTCACCCTACTCTTTTTTAGATGTCTCTAAAAAAGGGAAGTATTATACACAGATTACGTCAATTGTTTTAGAGAACTCTTTTAATGCCCTGCGTGAAACCGACATGAGTATCTCTATCAATCTTTCGGCACTAGACATGGGAAAAGAAGAGACCAAAGCACAAGTATTAAGGTTACTAGAACAGAACAAAAATCATGCCCATCGGATTGTTTTAGAACTGCTTGAAGATGAAAATATTAAGAGCTTTCAAACCATTAAAAACTTTATAACCGAGGTAAAGTATTATGGTGTTAGAATTGCCATTGATGATTTTGGTGTGGGGTACTCCAATTTTGAACGTGTGCTTGATTATAAACCCGATATTTTAAAAATAGATGGACGACTGATTAAAAATATTAATAACGACACGCTCTCTTACTCTATTGTTGAGTCGATTGTCTCATTTGCTAAAAAAGAGGGACTACAAACCATTGCAGAGTATGTAGAGAGTGAAGCTATCTATAACGTCTTGTGTGATTTAGATGTAGATTACTCTCAAGGTTACTATTTTGGAAAACCTGCGTTGTTAACATAGGCAGACTTCATAGTTCGGGTCTGAACACGCCGATTCCGAAAATGCAGATGGCATAGTCGGAACCAATGACTTTAGCCTTGTTATGTTTGCTTTTCCAATTTTGCCTTCAACGCCCGTTTAAGCACCTTGCCCGTGGCATTTTTGGGCAGTTGATAATAACAGCCAAGTCGGTAATCTTGGCATGGCTACTCTCTACGGTATTGGGAAAAGTTAACGCTTGATTAAAAGGAACATGACGGGTGTTGTAACGTGTGGTCTCCCCCTCCCATAAGGTTAGCTCTATGTGTTGTTGTACCTCATCATGGTTGAGAACTTTTTCATGAACCATTGAGCCAATAAGCATTTTGGCTCCTGAGTCTTCTAAAATATAGGCGAGTTCACCCTCTTTTAAAAAAGTATTAATGGGAACCGAAATGGCTCCTACTTTAGCAATAGCAAAAACGGCATAGATAAACTCGGCTGAATTTCGCATAAAGAGGGCAACCTTGTCCCCTTTTTTTATGCCTTTGGGTTTTAATTTTTTGATAACTTATCTTCTCATCCCCAACAAATAGGGCAGTTTTTCGCCCTATTTTATTGGATTGTGTCTCAATAAGGTCATAAAAGTTTTTAAATAAATACTCCATCTTAAAACTCGTAGGTGACACCCGCAGTAAAGAGGTCAGCACCTCCACCCGAGAATGAACCAATGATACCTCCATGATTGTCCCCTGGCATTAGGGTAATGCTCTCTTTCTCATCATGTAAATAGGCAAGACCCCATGTGATGGCATCGGTGGCTTTAACACGAATACCCATCGAGAAGAGTTCTGCGTCGGTATCGGGCAGTTCATAACTGATGTTCTCTTTTGGTGCAGGGGTTTCATCTTTGGTGTACCCGACCATAAAGGTAATATCATTGTTCATCTCAATGGTAGCACCCACTCTAAAAGTATCGGTATCTTTCCAATTTCTAGCTTTTAGGTCATCAAATGAAGAGACCAAAGCAGGTTGAATGGGTGAGCCATATTTAAAATCTAAACTCTCATAGGCTGACCAGTAGGTACGCTCATAAACAAACTCCAAAGTTACCTTGTCTGCCCATGTTTTACTAATGGCAAAATTTAACGCAGCAGGTAGGGGAACGGTGACCTCTGCATCAAACTGTTTTCCTACCTCACCAAGATAGAGATTGGCTTGACCATCTTCTGCCAAGTCGATATTAGAGCGATAGGTCGCGGCTAGGTTAATATCACTGGTTGGTTTATAGGTCATGGCAAGGTTGTATCCATACTCAACGGTGTTCCCCTCCATCTCTCTTTTGATTGCTTTTCCTGCGTCACCACCATCACTGTTTACTACCCCTTCAGAGTAGATAAATCTTGCCCCTCCACCAATGGCAAAGTTATCAGCAATTTTATACGAGAGTACAGGGTTTAACTCAATTACTTTCAAGGTAAACTCTTCGGCAAAAAGCTTTTGATAGGGACTCTTCCAACGTTTGGTTAATCCCCCTGGAACGGTCAAACTCGCACCCCATCGTATATTACCAATCGGTTTTGATACATAGTGAAGATAGGGTAAAAGCAGATTTTCGGTCTCGGTTTTTCCATCAGCAGGGTGAAATTCGGTGGCTGAAAAAGCTTGTACTCCACTAAAACGATTCTCGGGAAGATGAGCCAATGTTAAACCTGCTTCCATATGTTGCTTATCAGATAAAAAACTCATATTGGCAGGGTTAAAATAGGCAGAGTCAGCCCCTGTGGTATGGGCAATATAGGCAGCACCCAATGCCATTGAATTGATAGATTGTTCAGGAACTTTATACGCCCCTGCCATGACCAAAGAGCTGGTTACAATACTTAATATTACTATTTTTTTCATCATTATCTCCTAATATCCAATGGTTGCTTTTCTGACATCAGAAAATATCTGGGTGGTTAATCCATAAGCTTTCATTCCACACTCTCCATGCGTTATGTTGGCATCTAATCCTAACGTTGCTTCCACAGGAATCAGTGCCACATCTTCTGCACCCATTGCTTTCATGGTGGCTTCGGTGATTTGTGCAATTCCATAAGGAATAACCTCATCCCCTTCACAGTGAATGAGTCTAACCGAAGTTTTAGGCTTCCATGCGTGAACGCTGTTCTCTACCATGGCTTCTCTAAACCAGTAATTGGGGTCAGCAAAAAAGTTACCAACAAAAGTGGGGTTAAAAAGACCATTGACTCCTGTAGTCTCATAGGTAAGTTCTGCATCTATCGCCTCTCGTTGAAGGCTTCCATTAACCAGTGTGGGCAGTTTAGAGGCATAAGGCTCGTTTATAATCGTCGAGAGCGTTTGGTCATAGGCTTTTGCATAGGCATAGCCCAGTTCAGCCATAAACGAAGGAACCGAAAGTGTTGGTGCAGAGAGTACCCCAAATGCTGTTACATTTAAATCATAAGGTCCAGCCATAGGGTTTGCCATGGTCACGGTCAGTTCGGCATCGGCTTCTATTTTTTGTAGGGTTGCCAATGTGGCATAACCCCCTTCACTGTACCCTGTTAAGAAGAGTTGGTTGTTCAATTTAATCTCGTTATTGGTCGAAAAGATTTTAACAGCTTTAATAAAATCAATGGTGGTAGATGCGAGTGACTTTTTGAGTATAAAGGGGTGATAGTGGTCATTAGAATCACCAAAACCAATGTAGTCGGGTTGTAGTGTGGCAAATCCACCCATTGAAGTTAAAATAATAGATGAACCATCAGGAGTACCGTAGTTACTTGCAATAACTGTAGGTGCATCGGCGTTGGCAAAGATGGTGCCGTGGTCATCACTCACCATCGAAAGACCAATTTCATCTACGGCTGGGGGCATTCCTGTAGGAATTACAAACAGTCCCGATACTTTGACCTCTAACCCCTCTTCATCGGTAGTGGTATAGGGGATTTTATAGGCTTTGTATCCAAATACGGTGCTGTTCTCATCGACCATACCTTGACTTATAAGTGACTCTTTCATCATTTTAGCAGAGAAATCAACAACAATCTCCCCACCAATAACACGCTCATTACTTGGTTTATCTAAGTCACCACAACCTATAATTAAAAAGATAGGTAGGGTTATGGCAACGCTCTTGATTAGTTGATTCATTTTTTTTCCTTTGACGGTTATTTTGTTTGAAACGCAAATTTTAGTTGCATTAAACTGTGGGCGAGGATAAAGCCATCGGTTCCTACTATGCCATCTGCATTTTCGGAATCGGCCTGTTCAGACCCGAACTATAATGTCTGTTCAACTACACCTCCTCTATTAAGTTGTATAACGCTTGAATCTCTTGCTCCCAAATGGTATCATCAATGGTCTCTAAAACTAAAGGAATATCATCCATACGTGGGTCGTTCATAATAAATTTAAAAGTATCCCAACCAATTTCACCCTGCCCTAAAGAGTGGTGACGGTCAACACGACTGCCCAGTTTTGGTTTTGAATCATTAATGTGCATACCACTTAAATACTCAAACCCAACAATACGTTCAAACGCCTCCATGGTTTCATCATAGGTTTCTCGTGTACGTAAATCATATCCACTCGTAAAGGTGTGACAGGTATCTAGGCAGACACCCACACGGCTTTTGTCTTCTATTTTACTAATAATATGCCCCAAATGTTCAAATTTGTACCCCAAATTTGTACCTTGCCCTGCAGTGTTTTCAATAACCAACTTAACATTTATCCCTTTGGTGGCTTCAATAGCAAGGTTCATAGATTCTGCAATAAGGTCAAGGCAGTTAAGTTCTGTTTCCATAATTTTATCGCTATATTGGGGGTCTTTTTTTGCTACTTTAACCAAGTGGCTACCTGCATGAAAATTGAGCAACTCTAAGCCCAACTGTTCACAACGGTGTATCTCATCAATAAATGCTTCTCTTGATTTTTCAAGCTTTTCAATATCAGGATTTCCCAAATTAATCAGGTAACTATCATGAGGAAGCACATGTTTAGGAAGTACCCCAGAGGCTTTCAGATTGGCTTTAAAGCTCTTTATCATTGCTTCTTCTAGGGGTTTAGCTACCCACTGTCGTTGGTTTTTGGTAAAAAGAGCAAAGGCTTTTGCTCCTATTTTCATGGCATTAAGAGGGGCATTAGCAACCCCACCACTGGCACTTACATGTGCTCCTACAAATTTTGTCACTGTGGTTTCACCTTTATAACTATTTTATTTATTGTATCACGAAAAGTTCGTTTTTTGCCCACAATTGAATAGGTGATGTTATATTGATTATCCTTTTGAATCTTTTGGCTAAAGCCATCAGCACTCTTGGTTAACCCCTCTTGGTTAAAAATAGGTTGGGCTTTAAAGATATTTTCTAACAGAGTTTCAGGGTAAGAAGCATGAAGCATTTTGGCATTAAACTCTTTTTTTTCCATACATTCAAAGGTAGACATACAGACATTCATTGCATTAATATCAAATTTTATTAAAGGCTGACCCATGCTGTAGATTTCTATTTTAACCAGTGCATCACTTTTGTAAATAAAACCCATATCGGCATATTTCATGGTGGGTGTTTTTATAATAATAAAAGCACTCTCTTGGTCTGCTTTACTAATAAGCTGTTTAGAAGTGCATCCCGTTAGCACAAAAAGCATGGCTAGGGTGATGCTTATTTTTTTTATCATGAACTATGAATCCTTTTATAAGAAGTATAGCGAATATTTAACTTAGAGCGTGAACCTTAAATCTTCTCCCACTCAAACTTACAGATATTTTTATCCTTTTTTGAAAACTCAATACCAATTATAATAATCTCTTTAGCAATATCTAGATACTTCTCATGATACTTTTTATCTTTTATCTGCTCTAAGGCTTTACCATTTTGATTTTTATTATCTACTACTTTGAACTCTATAACATAAACTTGGCTCATGTCAGGGGTAGCTATAGTTAGGTCAATTCGTCCTAGATTGGTTACATCTTCTGCTATAAACTGTATACCTAAACCTGATAAATAAGAGTAAATGACATTTGCATAATATCCCTCATAATTTTGAATCTCATTGTTTACATAAGAGTTATAAGGAATTGAAGCAAAAAGCTGATAAAGAGCTTTTTCAAACTCTTTCATATCCTGTTTCTGTATAGATTTGAAAATAGCATTCTTTTTAATAGACATATCGGTAAGAAGATATTTGAAAATTCTCTCATTTAGTGCTGTTCTTACTTCAAGATTTGGATAACTAAGATAGAAAATTCGTTGATTAAATATCGTTTCAACCTCTTTAATAGTCAAGTAACCTGTTTGAAACAGTAGTGTTTCTATTTTAATATCATCAATATCAAAACTTCCTAAATCACTTTCGTTTATCTCCATATTTTCTAAGTTAGGAAGAAAAAACTTTTTTTCTTTTAACAAATTTAGGGTCACAAATTTAGGGTCAGGTGATGAAAACAAACTTTTTACTCAAATTTTTTCC
>DCAF01000043.1:0-3571 GCA_002311915.1 Sulfurovum sp. UBA1140
TTAACATTTTTGCTCCTTTCTTTGATTCATTATAGAATACTATAACTAATTACAGTATAATTTAACCTAAAAGAACAAATAAACTCTATTTTTTGCCAGTTTTGCTTTCATGTGATAATATCACACAAAGAGTGAATAAAAATAGTATACTATAAAGATGAAAAAATGAATAAAATTTTAAATATAATCAGTGGTGAAACACTGATTAGCCTTATGAAAGATGCCAATATTCCTGGTAGTTTCTTACCTTGGCAAGACTTTTTACATGAAGGTCCTGTCCCTTATGGGTTATCTTTAGAAGCACTTTCAAAAATACGAGCAGAGTTTATTACCAATAAGGGTCTTGGAGATTATGATGAGATTCATCAAAGTTTTAAAGATAGAAATGCACAACTCAATGCTTTTAAAAAATATGATAAAATTATTCTTTGGTTTGAAGATGACCTCTATGATCAGCTTCAGCTAATACAGATTTTAGATTGGTTTGCTAAATATTCATCTAATTCTAAAGTTCTCTCACTTATATCTACCAATCAATATTTAAATTTAGCCACACATAAAGAGTTACAAGAGCTTATGCTCTATCAAAAAGAGCCTGTTACTCATAATCACTTAATTGTTGCACGAAAAGCATGGTCTGCTTTTACCTCTCCTACCCCTCAAGCGTGGATGAAGCTTTTAAACGATGATATATCAGCACTCCCTTTTTTAAAAGATGCCACCATTCGCATGTTAGAAGAGTACCCCAACAATATTAATGGTCTCTCACGCACAGCCCATCAAGCACTGCTAATTATCTCGAACGGAGAGACCCTTCCTGAACATATATTTCAAAAGTATCAACAGAGTGAACCTAAAAGCTTTATGGGTGATGTTCTATTTTTTGATATACTTAACACCTTTGTATCAACACACCTTCTGAAATTAAGTCATGAGCATCTGACCATTACTCCATTGGGAGAGAGTCTTCTTAAAGGTGAAGAGAATTGGTTACATATTCATCCTATTGATTACTGGTTGGGTGGAGTGCATCAAACCAAAGAGAACTTATGGTGTTGGGACATTCAAACAAAAAGAGTATCAAAATACAGACTCTCAGAAAATAGGATTTCTCTGCTTGGGGTGCTGTAGTTGCACTTAAAAAAGGGAAAATGATAACTTTTTTAGCTATTCTATTTAAGAAAAAATTTAGAATAGAGCAGAAGGAGTCAAAATGCTTAAACAGACAACTGTCGAAATCATGGGATTACTATTTTTTTTAGGATGTGGAGGAGATTCTAGTGGAAAACAATCAGAAGCCATTCCCATCTATAATCAAGCTTATCAAGAGCATTATGAAAAAGATACAATTGACGAGATACTCACTTTAGCCAAAGGTGGTTATGTACTGGTTGACCCTTTTGAAAAAAATGTAGTAGAACATATTGAAGCGATAAAATTAAACAATAACCAAGTAGCTGGGTATATCTCTGCAGGTACGGGGGAAAACTATCGAGATGATTTTACAGAGTTAGAACCTTACCTAACCACAACAGCATGGGATGATTGGCCAGATGAATATTATGTAAGCCAAATATCACCTACGGTTGTAAATGTTATGAAAAAACAAATAGATAAAATGGCAGACTGGGGTTTAGAGTGGGTAGAGTTTGATAATATGGATTGGTTAAATAGCGAGAGTAAAATAGAGTACAACTTAAAATCCACCCCACAAGAAGCAGTAGATTATATTAATACTCTATGTGATTATACCCGAGAAAAAGGGATGAAATGTATGGCTAAAAATATTGTAGAGGGATTTGAAAGTTTTGATGGCGTATTGTATGAGTCCTCTTTAGAGTCAAAAAATTGGTGGGACACAGAAGGAACCAAAAGTTTTTTAAAGGCGGGGAAATTGGTAATTATTAACCACTATAACGAAACCAATTGCGATGATGCCTATGCCGAGTATAAAAACTATTACCGTAACGATGGAATCTCTTTTATCTGTGAAGATATTCAGTTAAAAAAATATCGACACTACAATCAATTAGAAGATGAAGAGGAGTAAACTACCTCTAGCTAAAAAGTGTGGATTAACTTTTACAAATAGTTTCTCATTAAGCATAGTCTGTTTGTATTGTAGCATCGCTACAACTTGAAAGAGGTGGTTTTACGCTACAGTTTGATAATTATGACGAGGAGAGAGCATTGGCTGATTTGAATCTGTCGCATATTATTGTTGAGACTGAAAAGACAGCAATAGCGATGGTCGAGGAGGTTAAGAAGGTTTAAAAGAGTCATTTATATTGTATTAACTTTTTTCATGTAAACTCTATTAAATCAAAAACAAAAGAGTAACCAATGAAACTATACGCCCCATGGGAGAAAGCCTTTAAAAAGGTCTCAACCCCCTTTGAACACTTTATTCATGCACAAACAACAACAGGTATTATTTTAATATTTATGACCATCTTGGCATTGATACTTGCAAACACTTCATTAACCGAAAGTTATGCACATTTCTTTCATACTAAAATAGATTTAAATGTAGGCTCTTGGGCATTGTCTCATACCATTCACCACTGGATAAACGATGGTTTGATGGCTATTTTCTTTTTTATTATTGGATTAGAGATAAAACGAGAAATATTGGTGGGAGAGCTTTCAAATATAAAAGTGGCTATCTTACCTATTTTAGCAGCCATAGGAGGAATGCTTTTTCCTGCATTAATCTATCTTGCTATCACTTCAGGTACAGTAGGAGCCGTGGGATGGGGTATTCCAATGGCTACGGACATTGCCTTTGCGATTAGTGCGTTGGTACTTTTAGGAACAAGAGTTCCTACAGCATTGGTAACATTTTTGGTTGCTCTTGCTATTGTCGATGACCTTGGGGCTGTTTTGGTGATTGCACTTTTTTATACCGAGCAGATACATACCTTACCACTTATGTTAGCAGGAGCTTCTTTTTTAATTTTAGTTGCCTTTAACCGTTTTGGTATTCATATGATTCTACCCTATTTTGCAGTGGGACTCTTTATATGGTTTTTTATGCTTGAATCGGGTGTTCATGCCACCATCGCAGGAGTAATTGCTGCGATGGCAATCCCCTCAAAACCAAAACAAGCTCCTACTGATTTTACAAAAGAGACCAAAAAGATGTTGGATGAATATGATACCTACCCCATCTGCTCTGACCATATGATACATGAACGACAAAAAGCGATACTTTTAAATATTAAAGACAATATTAATGCCATAGGAACACCAGCCAGTAGATTAGAGCATGATTTACATCTGCCTGTTGCCTTACTGGTTATCCCTCTGTTTGCACTGGCAAATGCAGGAATTGCTATAGATTTTAACTCTATGGGCAGTACCCTTATGGAACCTGTATCCATGGGGATTATTGCTGGTCTTATTCTTGGAAAAGTTATAGGAATCTTTGGTGTGGCATGGTTGGCTATTAAGTTAAAAATCGCTACCCTTCCAAAGGGCAGTACCATGAAGCAAATCTTTGGTGTAGCATTTTTGGGTGGTATCGGTTTTACCATGTCCATTTTTGTGGCAGACTTGGCATTTATAAACA
>DCAF01000043.1:3645-7446 GCA_002311915.1 Sulfurovum sp. UBA1140
TGTTTGGGTACTTTTGGCTTCGGTTTGTGGCGAAGTCGAGATAGCTTAAAAATAAAGGATAGAGACATGGAACAATTTAAAACTTACTTTCTCATGATAGGACTCACCCTCCTTTTCATTTGGTTTGGAGGCTTAATCGCTGGACAAACAGGTATGATTATCACTTTTGTGGTTGCTGTGGGGATGAATTTTTATGCCTACTACTACAGTCATGAGCAGGTACTGAAACATTATCATGCCATACCTGTTGACCGACATTCAGCATCAGGGCTTCATGAGATAGTGAGCAGACTTGCTTATAAAGCCAATTTACCGATGCCTAAACTCTATATTATTCCTGATGCCATGCCCAATGCTTTTGCAACAGGACGAGACCATGAACATGCTGTTGTCGCTGTAACCGAAGGTCTGCTTGAACTCTTGACTGATGAAGAGGTGGAAGCTGTCATTGCCCATGAGTTGAGCCACATCAAACACTATGATATGCTTATAGGTACAATGGTGGCGACCATTTCAGGAGCCATTGCGATGTTGGCAAACTTTGGAATGTTTTTTGGTGGAAACAGTGAAAACAGACCCAACCCTATTGTAATGATAGTTTTAATGTTGCTCATGCCAATGGCTGCAATGGTTATCCAAATGACAGTAAGCAGAAGCCGTGAGTTTATGGCTGATGAGGGTGCAGCCAAAATGACAGGACATCCTGAATGGCTAGAGAGTGCTTTAATGAAACTAGACAACTATGCAAGAGGAATGACGATGCAGGATGCTGACCCTCAAACGGCTCATATGTTTATTATCAACCCTTTTACAGGAAAAGATTTTTCTATGAAACAGCTTTTTAGCACACATCCGACGACAGAGCAGAGAATTGAGAAGTTAAAGAGATTAAGGGTAGATAGAATTTTCAGATAAGTAAAAATATTCTATTCACACAGCGTTCATATCATTATGCAAAAATATTAAAATTAAAATCATGGAGATGATGAATTTTTCAAGACACTGGATGCCAAAGAGTTTAACAGTACGGTGGTTGGTAGAATTGCCATTGTAAATTTGGAAGCGACATGGAAACCAAACTATGTGATAGAGAAAATTCTCTCTGCAAGACAAGAGGTTCTACCTGATACCACTTTTCTTAAAGATAAAAAAAGTGTTTTGGTAAACGAGTGGGATTTGGCTGATGATGCATCGAATGTTTTAATTTTCTCTAAAAAAGGGGAAGTTTTTTTATAAAAATATAGATTTTGTAGATGCTATAATTTAAATCCTTTTTTTGTAATACTACACTCTCTTTGTTAAGCAAATGCTACTTTTTGCACTATTTTACGCTCTCTCTAGCCACAAACTCCAACACCGTAGCATTGATACAAAAGCGTTGTTTTCCATTGGGTGCATCATCAAAAACATGACCCAAGTGAGCTCCTGATTTTTTAGCAATAATCTCAACTCTTCTCATACCCAAAGTGTTGTCCTCTTTTTCTATGGTCGAGCCTTCTACAGAGTTAAAGAAACTAAGCCATCCTGAGCCTGAGTTAAATCTCTCTTTGGTATCAAAAAGTATATCACCTGAGATTTTGTCTATGAAAACGCCATCTCCTGTGTTTTTAAACTCTGCGTACTGTTTACAAAATCTTCCATCGGTATGTTGGTTAAATGCCACATCAAAGGCTTCACTATCTAAGCCTAACTTGAACTCTCCAACAGCTTTGTAAAAACTTTTTTCAGCCATGTATCCTGTATGAGCATGAACCTCTTTGCCATTTTCTATAAACAAAATGGTCGGTGTTCCTGCTATTTTGGAGCTTAGTTTAAAACCTTTGAGTTCCTCTTCTTTTGCTGTTCGCAGAGGTATACTTCCTTTGTAATTAGAGCTTACATCGTTTTTAAACTTCTCACAAAAACTACAATGTTCAGCATCTACCACTACTATCTCTTTGCCTTTTAGTGGGACTATACTATTTTTTTCAACAGCTATTTCTACAAATTTAACACCTGTTGAGTGGTTTGGACAGTAGCCACTTGGATTTTTTTCTAAATAGTTCTGATGATACTTCTCTGCCTCATAAAACTTATCTAAAGCCTTCAGTTCGGTAGTAATAGCACCATAACCTGCTTTGGTCAATAGCTTTTGATACGCCTCTTGCGTTGATTCTGCGATAGTTCTTTGAGCATCGTTGGTATAGTACAGAGCAGACCGATAGTTGTTACCTCGGTCGTTTCCTTGTCTGTTTCCCTGTGTGGGATTATGAAGCTCCCAAAAGGATTTTATTAGTGATTCGGTGCTTATTTCAGTATCGTCGTAAACTACTTCAACAGCTTCTGTATGGTTGGTAAGTTTTTTACTTTCGTTATTGTGTTTGAGTACCGTTTTATAAGTAGGGTTCTCATAGCTTCCACCTGCATAACCCGACTTAGCAGAGATGACACCATCTATGTTCTCAAAGTGTTTTTCAACACCCCAAAAACATCCTGCTCCAAAAATAATGGTTTGAGTTTTTGCCATAAGCGCTATGCTTAGGGCTAAAAAAAGAATGATTGTTCGCATTTGTAAATCCTTTTGTTATGAAATTTTACGCATCATAACAAAATTTTTGTGTAGTTTGTGTAGATTTTTATCAGATTATAGCGAAAAACCACCTCTCTTTAGGGGGTGGAGTTATCAAGCAAGAAGTTAAAACGCATAGTTAGCAATTAGCCTTGTATGGTTTTGTGTTCTCTCTTTTGCTGTTGTATCAAACTCTGAAGTTCTATTGGCATTAAAGAGTTTGAGTGTTAAGTTTTTCATTGGTTTATACACCAGTATTATATTGGTCTCTCTTGCATCGGTTTGAGAGGCAAGAGCAGGTTTGTCTGCTCCTCTATTTAAGCTCATATCAGACTGACCATAATTAGCATAAGAGGCAATCACTTTTAATCCTTTTGCCAATGGGTACATGGCAGAAATTTTGAATGCACTGACATCTGAACGGTACTCATTTCTTGAAAAAATAGATGAGGTATAACCAGGGTTTGCTCCTGATGGATTAAGAAAACCACCTTTGTCGTCTTTTTTATTGTAGGCAAAATTAACTTTTAGTTTTTTTATTTTAGTGCTAAGTTTTACACCATAAAGATTTCCTCCGTATTGTTCATCATATTTATCATCTACATTTTGATTTAAATACTGAAGATGTAGTCCTCTAGCGTATCCTTTATTCTCATTATTATGGAGGTCGTTCTTGGTATGATTTACCACCCAATCAAGAAGAGGGAATTACCTACTCATCAAAGATTCTTACAGAAATTTTAGATGAGGTTTTTGAAGAGCGTTTTGATGCTTCACAGAGTTTTCTTTTTGGTTTCTCACAAGGGTCACTTTTAACCTTTGAGTTTGGAGCAAGATACCACAAAACTTTGGCAGGATATTTGGCGATTTCTGGGTATATCTATGACCCTAAAAAACTTTTAGAAGAGATAAATCCCAATGTAAAAAGTTCAAAGTGGCTCTGTACTCATGGTACACAAGATGGTGTTTTACCCTATTTAAAATCAGAAGCAGAAGTAAAAATCTTGCAAGATGGTGGTTTTGATGTGGAGTTTAGAAGCTATTTTAAAGAGCATACAATTGATAGAAATGAGTTGGATATGATAGTAGAGTGGATGAAGGAGGCTTCTTCATAAGTTCCAAAGGCTTATTGTTATTGCCCAAAAATTATACAAAAAAATTAAACAACAATCATAAATTCTCACTATAATAAGTCAATTATACTCACAAAGAGGCAAATCATGTTAGCAAAAATAAAAGACTTTCTAGGCGTA
>DCAF01000071.1 GCA_002311915.1 Sulfurovum sp. UBA1140
AGTAGGTTCCGCATGTATTCCATGAGTTCTGCCCACACAAATAGTATTTTTATATTTTTTAGCTTTTATTTTTAAAACTTTTAGAAAATTATTTAAATCAGAGAGTATTATTTCAGTCGCCTGTTTTAATTGTATAGAAAAAGCAGTATCAATAATATCTGACGATGTCACTCCTTGATGTATATACCTTGAACTTTTACCAACTTTTTTAGAAATACTATTTAAAAAAGCTATAACTTCATGATGTGTTTTTTGATCTAATTTTTCAATATCTTTTACATCAATTTTTGATTTATTTTTAATAAGTAAAAAATCTTTTTTTGGTATTTTTTTATCAATGCAAAGCTTTTCACATATAGCTATTTCTATTTTAAGCCAGATTTCATATCTGTTTTTATCAGACCAAATGGAAGAAATTTTTTCGTTAGAGTATCTAGGTATCATTATTTAATATTGTAACAATTTTTTATATTTCAATAAGGAGGTTTATGATAATTTTTTGGCGATAAAGTAAATATTTCATAACCATTTTTAGTTACACCTATGGTGTGTTCAAATTGAGCAGATAATTTTTTATCTTTTGTTACAGCAGTCCAACCATCGTTTAAAATTTTTACTTTATCTGTACCTGAGTTAAGCATAGGTTCAATAGTAAAGATCATTCCTTCTTTTAACTTTAAACCCTGATCTTTTGTTCCATAATGTAAGACACTTGGAGCTTCATGAAAATTTCTACCAATTCCATGACCACAAAAATCTCGAAGAGGAACATAGCCTCTTGCAGTAATAAATGACTCTAAAAGAGCTGTTAACTCTTTAAATCTCATACCTACTTTAATGTTCTCTATCGCATGATAAAGAGCATCTTTAGAACAAGAAATTAGTGCTTCATCTTCTTTAGAAATCTTTCCTATGGGCATTGTAATAGCAGCATCACCAAAATAACCATCTATCTTTGTACCCAAATCTAAGCCCAATATGTCACCCTCTTTAACCCTGTAGTCCGTAGGTACTCCATGGATACAAACTTCATTAAGAGAGGTACAAACGGCAGCAGGAAATCCATAAAGCCCTTTAAAAGAGGGTTCAGCACCCTGTTCTCTTATATAAGCTTCACCCATCATATCAATCTCTTTAAGAGACATTCCAACAGTGATATTTTCTTGGAGGTGTTGTAGTGTTTTACCGACGATTGACCCAGCTACAGAGAGCTTAATCAATTCGTCTTTTTTACGAAGTGCAATTGCCATTAAAGACCTACTGCACCTAATGTTTCATATTTACTCATGTAAATCTGAGCTTCAATTTTTCTCATGGTATCAAGTGCAACTTGAACCACAATAAGTACAGCAACCCCTCCAAAGAAGAATGATGCACCAATGGCACTAATCATCATAAATGGAATGGTAGATATGGCAGCCAGATAGAAAGCTCCCGAACCTGTCAATCGACTAGCAACCTCATTGATAAACTCTTTGGTGTGATTACCTGGTCGTACACCTGGGATAAATCCACCTTGTCGCTTTAAGTTGTCTGCAATATCTTTTGCATTAAATACAATAGACGCATAGAAAAATGCAAAGAAAACAACAAATATAAAAGTTACCAAGTTAAAGACAATACCACCTGGAGTCAAGGCATCTGCAATACCTAAAGCAATCTCATTGGTACTACTTTGTAACATCGTAAGAGGGAACATCAATACAGCTGAAGCAAAAATTGGAGGAATAACACCTGCAAGGTTTACTTTAATTGGAATATAGTTCATAACTCTTTTATCTTGGTTCTGCATAATGGTTTTTCTTGAATACGAAATAGGTACCCGTCGTTCACCAAGCTCAACATAAATAATTACAAAAATAGTAAATAGAATAATTGCTACCATTACCAATACAGCTAAGAAGTTAAGTTCACCTGTATTTACACCTTCTATCGTGTTTGAAATTGCTGCTGGAATACCTGACACAATCCCTGCAAAGATAATCAGTGAAATACCGTTACCAATACCACTCTGTGTAATACGCTCACCAATCCACATCAATAACATTGTACCTGTTACCATAGAAACTGTTGTAAGCAGTGTAAACATCATTGGATCAATCATTACAGCACTTTGACCATTTGCACCTGTCATACCTTGTAATCCCATCGAGACACCCATGGCTTGAACAATGGTAATAAAAATGGTAGCATAACGAATAATCTGCATATATTTTTGCATTCCATCACGCTCTTTTTTCATTTGACCGATGGTTGGGAAAGTAGCTGCAAGAAGTTCCATGACGATGGAGGCGGTAATATAAGGCATAATACCTAAGGAGATGATACTTAAACGCTCAATTGCATTTCCAGAAAACATGTTTGCCATACCCAACATCCCAGCCCCACCGTTAGAGTCAAAAAATGACGCTATAACGGCAGTATCTACACCAGGAACTGGTACGTACGCTAAAACTCTATAAGCAAATAGAAATCCAAAAGTAATTAGTATCTTTTGAGTTAAAGCATTACTCATGGCTATTTACCACTAGTTGTAATAGCTTCATCTTTGATTTTAGATGCTAAATCTTTTGCACCTGTACCAATTAACTTAACTTTTGTCACAGATTTTTGTAGTTTATATACCGATTGGATAGATTCCATCGTAATCTCAGCAAGTTCTGAAACTGCTTTGTTTTTATCTACATTAATGCTGTGTGGTTTAATTACTCTTGAAGTAAAACCAATTTTTGGCATTCTTTTGTAAAGTGGTTGTTGTCCACCCTCAAAACCTCTTTTTGCCGAGTAACCTGTTCTTGACTTTTGACCTTTGTTACCACGCCCTGCTGTTTTACCCGTTCCAGAACCTTGACCACGACCTACTCTTTTTCTGTTACGTGTTGAACCTGGTGCTGGTTGTAA
>DCAF01000011.1:0-5962 GCA_002311915.1 Sulfurovum sp. UBA1140
TGAATATGCCGTTAAAAACTTACTAAAGCACATTAAAATAGATATTTTTATAATATAATGCTTACTCGTGTAGATTTTATCCATTTATTAACGAAATTTTTACATTTCATTTGCTATAGTATGTGACTTGGAGCATATATGCTTATCAATATAATATATTCATTTGAAAAAAGGATTAAAACATAATGAAAATTTTAAAACTATTTTTACTTGTGACTCTATTTTTGACAGCAGGTTTTGAGTCTGCTTTACAAAAACAGACCAAATATCTGACTCCAGAAGAGGCGTTTCAAGTCTCTGCTGAAGAGAGTGGGGATGTAATCAAGACCAAGATTATCTTAGGGGAAAAGATACATGTCTCGGATGCAACTTTAAAGTATAAGATTGTAAAACCCCAAGAGTTTGAGTTGGAAGTAATACGACCAACAGCTCATGAGGTTAAAGGAGATATGGTTTATGATCAGGATATTATTATTGATATTCCTATTTCGGAAATCTCTTCAAGGGTAAGTGGGGATTACACCTTGATGATTGAGTTCCAAGGTTGTGCAGATCAGGGAATTTGTTACACTACGATTAAAAAAGAGTATACTTTTGAAGCTTCTGGTATGAGTATCTTTGATAAGGTTATGAGCTTAACTGATGAATCAAATTCTGCCAATATTGTGGATGTATTAAAGAGTGAAAGCTCTTTCTTTGTGATATTGCTCTTTTTGGTATTGGGTCTTCTTCTTGCTTTAACACCATGTATTTTTCCTATGATTCCTATTTTATCTTCGATTATTGTTTCGCAATCGGGTTCAGGGAAACCAAGTGCCATGAAAGGTTTCTTTACCTCGTTGGTTTATGTACTCTCTATGGCGATTACCTATACCATTGTAGGGGTTGCTTCTGGTTTGGCTGGAGCTGATATTCAAGCAGCGATGCAAAACCCATGGGTATTAACCACTTTCGCAGTAATGTTCTTAGTCTTGGCATTTTCACTCTTTGGATATTATGAGCTTCAACTCCCTTCAAAATGGCAGTCAAAAATTAATAATGCCAGTGACAGTGCTCAAGGAAAAGGAATTCTTGGAACAGCAGTTATGGGCTTTCTTTCAGCCTTTATTATTGGACCATGTGTGGCTCCACCATTAGCAGGTGCGGTTATCTTTATATCTCAAACAGGTGATGCCGTTCTTGGTGGAATAGCACTGTTTGTTATGAGTATAGGAATGGGACTGCCTCTATTATTAGTAGGTATTGGTGCAGGTAAATTTATGCCAAGACCTGGTGGATGGATGACCAGAGTCTCTCAAGTCTTTGGTGTGATTATGTTGGCACTCTCTATATTTATGTTTTCAAAAGTGCTTTCGCCAACTATCACGCTGTTGTTGTGGTCACTACTCTTTATGGGAACAGCTCTTTTTATGGGTGTCTTTAACAACAGTAGTGAAACACGGGGAGCATCAAAACTCTTTCAGTTAATGGGAGTTGTATCTCTTCTTTATGGTACTGCACTTTTTATTGCTCTGTTGAGTGGTTCTACATCGATGTTGCATCCGCTTGAAAAGTTTACAAACCCTTCTGTTGTTCAATCGGGTTCCACTGTAGCAGTAGCACACTCTTCAGATGATGGTGTTTCTCATCGAGGTTACTCTGTAAAGCGACTGCTTAAAGAGGTAGAAGATAGTAACAAATCGGTTGTTGTTGATTTTAGTAAAAAATCTTGTCCCTCTTGTCGAGAGTTAGAGGCATTGACCTTTTCTGATCCAGCAGTAGTAGCCGAGTTGAAAAGATTTACTTTTATTAGCATAGATATTACTGAGCAAACCGATGATGATATAGCGATTTTAAAGAAGTACAATCTTTTTGGTGCACCCAATATGATTTTCTTTGATAAAGAGAATAAAAATCTTCCAAAAAAAGCAATTACAGGGTTTATTCCTGCTGAAAAATTTACGAAACATTTAAAGTCTATTGATTGAATTTAACAATAAATATTGGTGAAGTTAACACCCTAAAAGTAGAACGAGATACTGACTATGGACTCTATTTAAGAGCAGAAAATTTTGAAGAGGTACTACTTCCTAATGCGTATGTGATGGAAGATGATATGCCCATAGGCTCTGAGATAGAAGTTTTTGTCTATACCGATTCAGAAGATAGAATTGTAGCAACAACCAAATACCCTTATGCGATGTTGGGTGAGTATGGTTATTTTACAGTGGTTGATTATCAGCAGTATGGTGCTTTTGTTAATTGGGGATTACCTAAAGACCTTTTTGTTCCACTCTCTCAGCAAAAATCTTATTTCCATATTGGTGAGAAGTATATTTTACGTGTCTGTTTAGATCAAGAGACAGGACGACTTTATGGAACCCATAAGATAGGGAAATGGCTCTCTTATGAACCTAAAGATTTAGAGAAAAATCAAAAAATGAATGTTTTGGTACTCTCGAAGACACCATTAGGATATAAGGTAATTGTAGAGAATCTTTATGAAGGGATGCTTTTTAGCAATGAGATATTTGAAAAGCTTGTTGTTGGAGATAGAAAAGTAGCCTATATTAAAAATATTCGTAAAGATGGAAAGTTAGACTTGCTCTTGCAACCCATTGGAAAAAAAATCACTGGAGATATTTATCAACAGAAGGTACTAGAGTGTTTAAACGCATCCAATGGTTTTATTGCTTTAAATTCAAAGAGTGACAGCGAAGCGATTAAAGATGTTTTTGGCTTGAGTAAAAAAAGTTTTAAACGAACATTGACTGCCCTTCTTGAAGCAAACAAGATTAAACTTGAAAATAGTGGAATTCATATTTTATAAGAAATTTTCACGCTTACTACCAACTCTTTAGATATACTCTCCTATATTAAAAATAGGGAAAAGTATGAAATTTTACAGACCATTACCATTAGACGAAGCGTTAAACCTTAATTTGAAAGATATTCTTGTTAGTAAAACAGATAAAAATGGAAAGATTCTTTATGTTAATGACTCCTTCTGTTCAGTTTCTGGTTATACTCCAAATGAAGTTATTGGAGCACCCCACAATATTATAAGACATCCTGATATGCCACGAGCTATTTTTTATTTGATGTGGCAGACGATACAGGGGGGACAGAATATTACTATAATTGTTAAGAACTTAGCAAAAACAGGACACTACTACTGGGTGACCACAGATTTTGAGATTCATAAAAATAGTGGTGGAGAGATAGAGAGTTTTATTGCTTTTAGAAGACCCGCCTCTAAAAAAGCAATTCAGGCAATAGAGGTGCTCTATAGTACATTGTTAAAAATTGAGAAACAGCATGGAATGGAGTCCTCTTTGGTCTATCTAAAAGGGTATCTTGAAGAGCGTCATCTTACCTATCATGAGTTTATGGAGGGTATTGTTAAACCTAAAAGTCTAATGGAACGACTCTTTAGTGTTATGAAAAAGAGATTTTTACATAGTGACAACAATACGGGTTACTCTAGTGAGCATAGAGAAGCGGTTTAAGTTCTACTCTATCAGAATTGGTTAATCAATTTTAAGATATACTGATTTTATTAAAAAACAAGGAAAAACCGTATGGATTTAACAGATTTATTCAAAATGGGTGCCAGTATGATACAGGGCAACAGTGATGATGCAACAACAGGGTTAGATAGTGATGCCATTGCAGGTGCTTTAGGAAATATATTTGGTAGTGGACCTGATGGTGGTCTTGATTTAGCTTCATTGGTTTCAGGACTTTCTGAAAATGGTCTAGGTGAAGTGGTTGGTTCATGGTTAGGAAGTGGTGAGAATATGCCTATTTCTTTGGACTCTATTACTGATTTACTTGGTGGAGATAAAGTTGCTGAGTTTGCAGATACTTTAGGTCTTAGTGAAGAGAGTGCTAAAGGTGCTTTAGCAGATATTTTACCAAATGTGGTTGATCAAGCAACTTCTGGTGGAAACTCTTTGGTAGATGATTTACTCTCTAATGTGGGTGGTGTTGATGGTGCCATGAGCATGTTGGGTAAGATGTTTAGATAATTTGATATAGGAGACGGAGAGTTTACTCCCGAATAACGGAGGCAAAGCCTTCCGACTCCTTCTATTTTTTGCATGTATAAAATATTTTTTTTTCTTTTTCTCCCTTTTTTCTTATTCTCTGTTGAGTTAAAAATTGCTTCGTATAATGTAGAAAATCTTTTTGATATGCATCTTGATGGTACTGAATATGAACGTTATATTCCCAACCAAGATAACTGGACAGCATCAATACTTACTCAAAAACTGACCAATATTTCAGAGGTTATATGTGATATAGATGCAGATATTATAGGATTACAAGAGATAGAGAATGCCAATGCTTTAAGACTTCTTCAACAGTCACTTCAAGAGTATGGTTGCTCTTACCCTTATGCCAAAATATCTAAAAAGAGTAACAGTGCCATTCAAGTTGCTCTTTTATCTAAAATACACATTCAGATGAGTCAAGATATTGTGGTTAGTCCTCTTTGGGGGATTCGTAATATTTTAGAGGTTAAATTAATAGTTGACTCTCATCCACTCTATATCTATGTGAACCATTGGAGTTCAAAGCGTTCTCCTGAGAGCAAACGAATGCTATCGGCAGTGGCACTTAAAAAAAGAGTTTTGGAATTACCAAAAGGAAGTGCTTATATTCTATTGGGGGATTTTAACAGTGATTATAATGAGTATGTGAAGATGAAGCCCAAACACAACGATACCCATGGTAAAACAGCTATTAATCATCTACTTAAATCGATTAAAAAAGAGAAGTTACTTAGAGTATCTGATTTAGAACCAAACAGTTATCAGCACTATAATTTGTGGTTAGAATACGCAATATATCGAAGATGGAGTTACAATTTTTATGGTAAAAAAGAGGGGCTAGATGCTTTTTTACTGCCTTATACTCTTTTTGATGGAAAAGGAGTAGATTATATTAATGGCTCTTTCTCTGTATTAAAAAAATCCTATCTTTTTCATAAGAAAGGCTATATTTATCGTTGGGTATATAAAAAAAAGAGACATAGAGGGGAGGGATACTCTGACCATTTACCTGTTTTTGCAAAATTTTCAACAGAAGCGTATAGAGGTTCAAATAGTGCTATAAAGTATGGCACAATCTTGACTCTTCATCAAAAGAGTATATCTCTTCCTCTACTCTTACAAAGAGTCAAAGTCATCTTAACAGAGAAAAAGAGGGTGATTATTAAAGACAAACTTCAAACAATGCTTATCTATGGGATAAATCAACCCTTAGAGTTGGGAAAGCAATATGATATTTTGGTTTTTAAACGAAAACTTTATAAAGGAGTCTATGAAATTATTGATTTTAGAGTAGAAAAAAGATATGATGGCATTTAAAATAGGAGTAAGCAATGGAATATTATCTTGAAATATTATCGTTTCACATTATGGCAGTTTTATCATGGATGGCAGTGCTTTTCTATATGCCAAGACTTTTTGTTTATCATCAAGAGCATAAAGATAAAAAAGACTTTACCGATGTTATTAAAATACAAGAGATTAAAATATACAAGGTTATTGGACTACCTGCTATGTGGGCAACCATCATCAGTGGGGCAGTATTAATTTATTTAAACCCTTCACTGTTAGAACAGGGTTGGATGATTGCAAAGTTGTTTGTGTTGGCACTCTTGATTGCGTACTCTTTTTCGATGGAGTATTTTAGAAAACTGTTAGAAAAGGGTAGTTGTTATCGAAATGGTCAATTTTTTAGAGCCTATAATGAAGTCCCTACGCTCTTTTCTATACTTATTGTAGTTTTTGTTATTACAAAATCTGTATCACTCTACTTTTCCATTTTTATAACACTATTTTTTGGAATGATTATATATAAAATTTTAACCAAGAGAGTTTGAGTTACTTATATAAAGTTTAATACCTAGTTATTTATTCTATTTAAAAATTTATATATGATATAATTCAGCTTCAAAAAGGATTTGTATTAT
>DCAF01000011.1:6010-11301 GCA_002311915.1 Sulfurovum sp. UBA1140
ATTATTAAAGAGAGAGCTTTTGAACTGAAGAATTTGGTCGAGAGTATTAACTTTATAGATGGCAAAGATAGAGAATTTGAAGAGCATCTTTTGAACCTTATAGAGAAATCATCAGATGGTTTCTCAATTTAACAGCCCGTTTCAAGATATAAATTATATTTTTTCGTTATAATAAATTATTAAAAAAAAGGAGACATAAATGTCATTACCTAATATTACCATTCCTGTTGAATTGCCAATAGATATACCAACCCTACTGCATCCTGCGGTTGTACATTTTGTAATTGCCATTCCCGTGGTTATTATTCTGTTAGAGATTATTAATCTATTTTTCAAAAAACGGGCATTATCTATTTTTTCACTCTTTCTTGTAATTGTTCTAGCAGTGGTGATGAGCATGGCGTATTTTACAGGGGTAGTTGATGGTAAAGAGACCTTTATGGCATTGGCATCTGAAGGACAAGCCGAACTTAAAGAGCATAAGCTTTTAGGTATCTATCTTACCTATGCGTCGTTGGCTTTGGTAGCATTTAAACTGCTCTTTATGGCATTCTCTAAAACTCTTGCAAGACTCTTTTTCCTTTTAATTTTGATTGGGTTTACAGCCGTAACTCTAAAACAAGGTAAAGAGGGTGGAGAGTTGGTCTATACCTATGGAGCCAATAATGAAGCTGTTAATACAGTACAAAGTGAATTAGATGATTTACAAGATGAGTACGACGAACTTGAAGAGAAACAGAAAGAGCTTTCCGAAAAATCATCTGAAGGTGATACTGAAACTGCAACCAAACTGCAAGAGCTTCAAGTTAAATATGATGAACTTGTAAAAAGTAGTGAAAAAGAGGCAGAAGAGCCAGTTGCTGTAGTTTCAGAAGAGGCAACAACCACCGAAGTAACTGAGTCAAGTGAAGAGCCTACCGAAACAGTTACTCCTACAGTTGAGCATCCTGAAGAGCTTAATAGCTCTGTTGAACCAACAGAAGAAGCAACAGCAGAGGTCAGTACCGAAGCTGTTAACTTAGAAATCCCTTCTGATTCAAATGAATCAAACGACAGCAATTAGTTGTATCTAATTGAGTTAAACGCATCCTCAAAGTATTGAGGATGCTCTTCTATATAGACCACTCCTCCAAAGAGCATTATAATAAATCCAATAAGCATAATAATTTTAATTAGGCTATAGGGTCTCTCTCCTGTAATTTTTCCTGTTTGTCCATTAATGGCATAATTGTATTGTTTACCTCTCCAATCAAATTGTGCTGTCCAAATGGGAAAGAGTACACTCTTATAGGTCGTGTTGTTGTAGGTGGTCTTCACCTGCTCTATTTTCTGTTGGTCACCACCAATATCAGCCCGTATATCACGACGAATGATGTTGTCCATTTTCATTTTTGCATACTCAAAACCATTATCTAAGCCAATGGTGTACTCTTCTGATTTAAACCCTGATAGATATTTGGTATTAAATGGAATCAGTCTGTTGGTATCCCACGGGGCAAGGTTGTCTAAAATGGTATGTGAAATGGTTTTAGATGCACCAATGGTAATGTCATCAAAGTTGTTGTTCACAACTCCTTGTATGGCTCTCCATTTTATACGTGCCTCTTTCTTTGTAACACGCCGATGTTGACCATTAATAACACGGGTACGTTCCACGGTGACATAATAGATGGTTCCTCTTTGACCATGGTATTGGCTATGGGTCTCTGCGTCATATGTCCAGTGGGGGAGATAGTAGCCTGTTAAGTTTTCATTGCCATCAATTAACTTTTTAAGTTTATTTGGAGCAAACCATAATGAACCCAACCACTTTTTAAATTTTGTTTGTGCTTGTTTCTGTGTTAGACTAAAAGGGAGCATTGATTGGGGGGTAATTTCTTTGATAAAATCAGTAATAGTTGGCGTATTACAGTAGGGGCAGTTAGAGCTAACCGAGTAGGGGGTTAATTTAAACAGAGCAGAACACTTATTACACCGAACCTCTTTAATAATCTCTTGTGGATGGTGGGTTTCTAAAAATTGAAGTGCTTTTTTTAAACTGTACTCTTTTATAGATTGGTTAGAGTGGCTAATTAACTCTGTAGAAGAGCAGAATTCACAACGAAGTGATTGTGTTGCAGGGCTATACCGAAGTGGAGCCCCACAACCTTTACAAGTAAAGTTGATGGATTGAAATTTCACGAATTTGGCAGTGGTGGAGGGGTACTTTTAAAGAGTTTACCTATAACCTCTTGGGCAGGTTGCCACTCATCTAATCCCTCTCTCCACATAAGGGTATCTCTTTGTATGGTTTTGTTGTTAATTAGGTTCTGTATGGTACGCATATCATAAGGTCCTTCACTGGCATCATCTAGGGCGATATGGTACATGGTTTGGTCTCGGCTTGGAAGGGCAGGAGGCACCTGTTTATTGGTGATTTTGTTTGCCATATCTTGCCCCAATGCAATACCTGCACCCATACCTATCATATCGGCAATGGCACTACTGCCACCCTCTCCACTCACTCCAATCGCTTCGCCTGTTTGGTATTTGATATGCTCATCTAAATTACCCGTGATGGCTCGGCTACTTCTTTTATCAAGTGCTTGTTCAACATTTTCTGGCAAAGATATGTTCTCAACCAAGAGTTTGGTTAGCTCCAAACCATACTCTGTAAAGTAGTTGGCAATATTTTCCGTGACATAATCACCAAATTTTCCATAATTAGAAGCCAAATCCAAAACAGGAACACGACTCTCTCCTAGTGCATGGGTAAATTTTGAAACAATTAGATTGGTAAGTTGATTCTCTATCTCATCAATAGTAAAATGACCATCCGTTCCTACAATCTCTTTCATAAAAAATTCAGGATTAGTAATACGAATCTCATACGTTCCAAAGGCTCGAAGTCTTACCATTGCAAACTCAGGGTCACGCACCATAATGGGGTTTTTAGTTCCCCACTTTAGGTCGGTAAAGCGTTTGGTATTTAAAAAATAGACCTCTGCTTTAAAGGGTGAGTTAAATTTATGATCCCAATGCTCTAACGAGGTCATAATGGGCAGGTTGTTGGTCTCTAGTTCATAGAGTCCAGGACCTAGAATATCTGCAATAACACCTTCATTAACAAAAACAGCCATTTGTGATTCACGAACGGTAAGTTTTGCTCCATATTTTATCTCATGGTTGTCTCTAGGAAACCGATAAACCATGGTGTCATGTGAATCATCTGTCCACTCAATAACATCAATAAATTGACTTGAAATCCAATCAAATAGTCCCATATTTTATCCTTTAGTTATCTTTTTTGGAGGTATCGCTTCTACTTTTATCTTTACAGCCAAAATGGCATCTTTTAGTTCTTGTTCGGTCTTATTTAGCTCAATCAGTGCTTTTTGACGTGCCTCTTTCCCTTCATCGGCAATTCTTAATGAATCGTTTAGAGTCTCAATTAGAGTATTGTTGGCTATTTTAATGCTCTCTATGTCAAATACTCCACGCTCCATCTGTGTTCTTACCTCTTGATTGGCTTCTCTTAACCCTTCGGCATTTTTCTCTAGTAGCTGATTGGTTAGATCGGTGGCATCTTTAAGGGCTTTGGCTGATTCATGACTTCTAAAAATAGTGACGGTTTGTGCGAGTTGGTTTCTCCACAGAGGTACGGTGTTAACAAGGGTCGAAGAGATTTTATTAATAAGAGATTTATCATTCTCTTGAATCAGTCGGATACTTGGTAGAGACTGCATGGCGACCTGCCGTGAGAGCCTAAGGTCATGAACTCGACGCTCTAAGTCATCGCCAAAAGAGCGTATATCTCTAAGTTCTTGAATGGCCATCATCTCATTACTTTGGGCTTTATCTTCATAAAGGGGTATGATTTTTGAACTTAACTCCTCTTTTTTTATCTCACCTGCTTCAATATAGAGTTCAAGCTTTCTAAAGTAGGCAAGGTTTGCCTCATAGAGTTTATCTAAAGAGACCACATCGGTCATCAGCTGACTTTTGTTCTCTTCAAGGTTATTGGCAATCATATCAATCTGGTCACGAACATCCTCATACCCTTGTAAGAACTTGGCGAGTGGTTTGGCTCCTCCAAATAGACTCTTGTACCACGGAAGCTTTCTGTTTGGGTTAATCTCTTCAATATCAAAACCTTTAATCGCAGCGACCATCTCATTAAGTACGGCTCCTGCTCGTCCTGTATCTTTGTTTTTAACCCCTTCAATCATACGGTTAGAGATGTCATCAAGCTCCTTTTGGGCAGAAGCTCCAAAGTAGATAATGGAGTTTCTGTCATCAAAATCAAGCTCACTTAGGGCAATTTCAAGTTGAGTCTGCTCTTCGGGTTGTACGGTTGGCAAGGTAACATCAATATTTTGGTTTTGGGTATCAATACTCGCTTCTATCATCTCTTTTGTTTTTATTTCCATAGTTTATAGCCTTATTTAATTTTTTATCTGCTCTTGAAGCACATCTATGTGTACATCAAGGTCAAACTGGTTATTTTTTTTTAAACGAATTATCTCTTGATTAAATCGGTTTTCAATATCAATTAAGAGGTTGTTTAGTTTAATTTTTGCGTCATTGGTTATTTCGTTCTCTTCCATCTCAACATAAGATTGGGTTACTTTTTTAATACCATTAATATAAACCACAATAAATTTTCGAGCCACCCGTAAATCTTTGGGGTCTGCTTCGATGTTGTCTAAAATTTCATACCCTTTATCGGTGGCAATACGCAGTTTATCGTGGAGTTGACTCTCTTTAATTTTAAGTATATCTGCCTCAATAGAAGCGAGTTTTGCTCTGGCCGAAGTGAGTGTCTTTATCACAAATTCTGCCGAGATGTCTCCAATATTTTCAAGTTTGTCATCTCTTGGGTCAAACCCATAGTATAAAAAATACCCAATGGTGGCAATTATCCCTAAAAATATGGCACGAAGCAGTGGTTCTCCCCCTGCAATCCATGCAGTAAAGAGGGTTGAAATTCCAAGTAATACACCTGCAATGGCTTTATAAGGAACTTTGGGTGCTTTGGTAAGTGTGGTGGTATGATACTCATACTCTTTACTAAGCCCAAATCTATTGAGTTTTGCAGTAGCAAAAAAGAGTCCAAAGGCCGTAAGATTCAGAGCAAATGCCGAGATCTCTCTTGCGAACAGAGACAAAATAACTGAAAGGAAAAGAGGGGCTAAAAAGATATAAAGAAAATGCCCTTTTTTGAGTTTATAAGCACTTTTCTCAAGGGGTGAGGGGTTGTATCGTTTTGCTTTTGACATCATCATCCTAAAAGCTTTCCAAGAGGATACCAA
>DCAF01000011.1:11355-12158 GCA_002311915.1 Sulfurovum sp. UBA1140
AAAGCTTTCCAAGAGGATACCAAACGGTAAGACCTGCTGAGAGAAGAATAAATAAAAAACCAAATATTTTTTGCAAAATAGTCCTTTTAATTTGTAATATTTTTTCTTTAATTTTATCATAAATTTCTAAAAGAGAACGATTTTTATTAAAACTTTTCTTATAATAAAATTATATGTTAAAATGCCATCTATATAATAAAAAGGTAGAAGATGACCCTAGAAGATCTACAACAGACAATTAGAACAGAAGTGGGCGTACTGCTCTATTTTTCAGGTGAAAATTGCAACGTTTGCCACGCATTACGACCCAAATTTAAAGAGGCATTTGATGATAATTTTCCACAGCTCAAACAGATATACCTTGATGCTTATGAACATGCCGATATATCTGCCCATTTTCAGGTCTTCTCTGTCCCAACCATGATTGTCTTTATGGATGGAAGAGAGTTTGCTCGTGAGGGTAGGGCAGTTAGCTTACATCAATTAATTAATCAATTGGCTCGACCTTATGGGATGATGGTGGGGGAGTAGAAATCTAAAAAATCCCCTTCAAAGGGGATTTAAAACATTACTGTCTAGCCAATCGGGTAACAGGATTGGGATAGTTTTGAATAAGTGAGAAGAGAATGTTTTTTAGTACATTACCCAAGTAAAGGGGTTGTTTTTTGTAAAAAATCTCTTGGCTCTGTAGGTCAATCTCAAACTCTTTAACCGTGAGTCTCTCTTTTAACGAGGCTGTTTTGGCTTTAATGCGTATTAACAACTCTTCGGGGTCAAAAGGTTTTTTAACATAATCATCTGCT
>DCAF01000011.1:12220-68963 GCA_002311915.1 Sulfurovum sp. UBA1140
AATCATCTGCTTCTCGTAGTGCCGTTAAAAGATCCACCCCACTTAAAAGTGGAACATTCACATCTTCTAATAAAAGTAGTCTGTTCAAAATTGAAACCTCATCTTTTTCCTCCTTGTTGACCATTGTGTCGATGATGTTGTCGGTGTGGTCTATGGTTCACATTATACTTAAATTGTCTACCTTGTTGTAATCTTTCTCCTCTATTAAAACTGCTTCGTAACTCTTGCATCGCTCTGCTTCGTGTATTTTGGTTCATTTGTCGTAGTTCAACTTTAAGTTGATTCATTAGTACCCGTTTTTCTGAGTTTCGAGCATTTTTAATCTTCTCTATAAGTGTTTTAATGTCGGTTGATGAGGTTAATGACTCTTGTGCAAAAGAGGTTAAAGAGAATAAAAATATAAGGGTTATAATATATCGTATCATAAATACTCCTTTTACCTAAGTTTAGCGTAAAGCCCCTTGCTTCAGCTATGGGGAGTATGTCAAAGTGACTCCAATTTTTGCAACACTTCCTCTTTACGGTACATTTTAACAAAACGAATATTATGTGCATAGAAATACTCCATTAAACGCTTATCATGCTCTGCTAATCTATTTTTATAGTATTCAATTGCCCGCTTACTAAGTGTTTGATTGAAAGTTTTAGAGGTTCTAGGGTCTATCAGTTGCGTATTTGGCAGAGGAGTGGGATTCTCTTCAAATTCATCACGTACTATAATAACAATTACCTCATGCTTTTGAGCTAAAATAGCCATATCAAGGGGGTCTAAGAAGTCACCGATAATAAAGAGCAAACTCTTTGCTTCAACTTTTGATAAAAGTTCGGACTCCACTTTGCCATAGTCTACGATTGTATTTAAAAGTTTAAGATTATAAACATCCTCAATACTTTGCTCAATCTGCTCTATATTTTTTGTGGGAGGATAGCGTTTAACTTTACTCCCACACATTACAATAGAAAAAAAAGTGTCATTGGCTTCATAAGCTGAGTAACCTAAAATAGCCAAGATATGTGTCAAAATTTCTAGCTTCTCTCCCATTATAAATCGTCCGTCAATCAGAGTACAAACGGCTACATTTAGCTCTCGTTCTTCGTGCATCTTTTTAACATAAGGCTGACCTAATTTAGCAGAGTTTATCCAAGAGATATGACGAATATCATCAGAGCTCTCGTACTCTCTAAGCTCTGCAAAATCGTACCCTTGACCCAGTATACGTGATAGGTTGCCTCCATGAAGATGGGTGTAGACATCTTTTTTTGCTTTTAGGAGTATGGTCTGTAGTTTATGGTATTTCGATGTTTTCAATTATCATCCTTAACGCTTCATCAACCTCAATCCCTTTGGCTCGTGCTTCATAACTAAGCCCCACTCTATGACGCAACACAGGATACGCCATGCTCACCACATCAACAGGAGATACAAAATCTTTTCCTTCCAAATAAGCATGAGCTTTTGAGGCTCGGTATAAATCAATTAACGCTCTAGGACTTGCTCCATATCGTATATCCTTATGCTCTTGGCGTGTGGCACGAACAAGGGTGACGATATACTTTTCTACTTCAGAGTCAATATGTAGTTTTTCTATCTCATTTGTTATCTTATTTAGCTCATCCAAATCAATTATTGCTTCAACGGCTTTGGCACTTTTTGTGGCAATCCGTCGCATAATCTCTAGCTCGTCGGCTTCACTGTTGTGCGTGATAAGTAGCTTCATCATAAATCTATCAAGTTGTGCTTCAGGTAGACGATACACGCCCTCTTGTTCTAGTGGATTTTGGGTTGCCATCACCATAAAAGGTCTGGGGAGTTTAAAACTGTGGTCACCTATGGTCACTTGCTTCTCTTGCATCGCTTCAAGCAAGGCAGATTGTACTTTAGCAGGGCTTCGGTTTATCTCATCGGCGAGAAGAAGTTGGGAGAAAATAGCCCCTTTCTTGATTTTAAAGAGGTTATTTTGTGGGTCATAAATCTCTGCACCAATAATATCAGAGGGGAGTAAATCAGGGGTAAACTGGATGCGTTTAAACTCTAACTTCAGAGCCGAAGCCAATGCTTTTACGGTACTGGTTTTTGCTAATCCTGGTACACCCTCTACCAAAATATGCCCTTCACAGAGCAGACCAATCAAAAGACCATTGACCATCTCCTCTTGACCTATTATCGCTTTGGCTATTTCATTTTTGATGGTTTGTATCTTATTTATCATGTATATTCCTCTTAATCGTATTTAGCGTTATTTTCTTTTTATGATAGACAACACTCTCTAAAATTTTTATAGCCTCTTTGTATCTTAAATCATTTTGAGAAATCAGTATTTGTAAAAGTTCTTTATGATTCTTGGTTTTAGCAATTTTTTCATCTAAAAGCTCCTTATCATTTTTTATATTTAGCACTTTTCTTTTAAATAAATCTTTTGGCATTAAAACCCCTGTCACAAAAACAGCTAAATAAGAAAAAATCCACCCAAGCCAAGACCAATCAATCTTTTTGGATGATGCTGGGTTATCTTCAGTGTCGACCAGTGATGAGGTAGCAACTGCTTTAAGCTCTATCGTCTGTTTGGGTAGTGTAAGCTCATAACTTTTTTCTGTTATCGGATTAAATGCTTTTAGCACAACTTTTGGCAACACAAAATTCTCTTTGGCAGAGATGGCATAATTCCAACTAACATGGCTTGTCACACCATTAAAACTATAAAAACTTTTCTGTTTGGGCTTTTGTGCAAAAAGATGATACGCTCTGTTTTTAGAAATCATCTCTATTTTAGGAATAACCCCTTTACCCTTTAGTTCTATTTTTAGATGAATAGGCTCATAGGCATGGGTTAGATTTTTATCCAAAATATAGCTTAATGTAAAATCTCCAATTAAATCGGTACTCAAAGGAGGTCTTTTGACATCAAGTATCAAAGGATTTATTTTAACGATAATATCTTTTTTGACCAATCCTTTAACATTATCTCTATCACCTGATATGGCATAGGCTACCTTATCATCATCGGTTAATGATTTTATCAACTCTAACGCTATTGTAACATTCCCCTCTTTTTTAGGATAGATAAGATACTGATAGTGGTGTTTTAAAGAGTGATACTTGTCCTCTTCTTTAAACTTGATTTGATGAAACGTATAATTTGGACTTTTTTTAGGGGTAAATTTAAAAAGCATCACCTTTGAGTGGTCGATTTGGGTGATGTTGGCATCTAAAATGATGGCTTCATCTCGGTAGGGAGTTTTATTATTTAAGTGAAAACTATAGCTGATGTCATTGGCATAGATAATAGAGGATAATAGTAAATAAGTTATAAATTTATTCATGTAATATTCCCTTGTTTTTATCACATTATAGCGAAAAACTACCTCTCTTTAGGGGGTGGAGTTGTCAACTACATCATATCTTATTTGCAATCTTTATAAATAGCGTGGGCATTTTTGCCCACGAAAAAGGGAATGTAAAAAATTACCCTAAAAGTGTTTTAACACAGGCATTAATCCGTCCACCATCGGCTTTGCTTCCGATGGCTTTTTTTGCAGACCCCATTACTTTACCCATATCTTTCATAGAGGTTGCACCTATTTGGGCGATAATCTCTTTTAGGGTTGCTTCGAGTTCTGCATCGTCCATCTGCTCTGGTAGGTAGGTTTTGATAATATCAAGCTCTGCTTGTTCCTTTTCTACTAGGTCATTACGTCCTGCTTCTGCAAATTGAGACATGGCATCTTCTCGTTGTTTGGCGTATTTCATAAGAATGGCTTCCATGTCGGTGTTGGTTACTTCTCGTCTTTCATCTACCTCTATCTGTTTTACTACGGTTTGAATGTTTCGTAGGGTGTTACGTTTAACGGTATTTCTGGCTCTCATGGCATCTTTAATATCAGATTTGATTTGTGCATTAATGGTCATAGGGATATTCTCCTAAAATTTTTGTAAAATTATACTATAATCCTTTTATGAAAAAATTAACAATTGATAATAAAACATTTAATCTAGCAGATATTAAACAACTCTATCCTGCGGTGTTGGTCAAGACAGGTTATGGAGATGAGACCACCGAGATGAGTTTGGAGTGGATTGATATTGAGTCAAAGGGTCGGGTTGAGATTGTAGGATATGGGCTTTTTATTGTGTTGAATAGTAAAGAGAAACACACTTTTTTATATAAAGAGAGAGAATCCTTAGATGTGGCAGTAGGTTTGGTAGCCAAACAGATTAGATAATAATGTTTTTTATTTTTTGATACTTCATAATATTTTATACTGTTTTTATAGTTTAATTTTTTTAATTAATAATATATATTTATTTAAAATTAAGCTAATTTCTATATTTATACTTCTATAATTAAAGTAAGAAATAAATATTATCTTATTTTAAGATAGTGTGGAATTAAGGAGTAGACCATGAGACAGGGTAACAGTTCAACCATAGTAAAAGCCGCGATAGAGTATGGGTGTAAAACAGCAAAAGATCTTGCAAGGTTTCTTAAAGAGTATAATCCTCAGGTTTTTATTAATGAGAGTGGTAAGGCAGTGGTGCAACTTTCGTATTAATATAAAGCATTCTATTTTGTTGAGAAATTTTTAGATAAAAACAGTAACCAATTAACTCTATTTTATTTAATATAAAAACTTATACTATTTTTATAAATTTATATATAATTAAGCATATTATTGATTTTAATTCTATAAACTTGTTTTATAACAAATTTCGTAGGGGAGATTTAGATGAACTATAACAACAATAAAATTATAGATATAGCCATAAGATATGGTTGCAAAACAGCAAAAGATTTTGCTACTTTTTTAAAAAGATACAATCCTCAAATCAAAAGGAACAAAGAGGGGAGAGAGGTGGTTCAACTCTCTCTCTTTTGATAAAACTCTTTTTTAAATGCTTCAAAAGAGTTGTTCATAATGGCTTTACGCATCTGCTCCATAAGGTTTAGATAGTAGTAGAGATTATGAATCGTACCTAGTCTAAAATAAGTAATCTCTCTGGCACGAAAGAGGTGATTTAGATAGGCTTTTGAGTAGGTTTTACAGACCATACAACCACACTCTGGGTCAATGGGAGTGTTGTCCTCTTTAAAACGGGCTGCTTTAATGTTTATTTTTCCATACGAGGTAAAAAGTGTGCCATTTCGTGCATTTCGTGTGGGCATTACACAGTCAAACATGTCTATACCTCTGGATACATTCTCGACCAAGTCTTCGGGTGTTCCTACACCCATAAGGTAACGTGGTTTGTCATCTGGCATAAATTGGGTTGTCCACTCAACCGTTTCATACATATCTTTGTTGCTCTCACCCACCGAAAGACCCCCAATAGCAAAACCATCATAATCTAAGGCACAAAGCTCTTTAGCAGATTTTTCTCTGAAAAACTTGTCGGTTCCCCCTTGAATAATGGCAAAAATATCTTGAGTCAGAGCTTTCCCTTTTTTTTGGTTGGCTCGGTGATATTCAATGGACTCTTCTGCCCAACGGGTGGTACGCTCAATACTTGCTTTAAGACGCTCTTTCGTAGCAGGGAGTGCTACAAGGTCATCGAGTATCATCATAATGTCTGAGCCTAAGTTATATTGAATATCCAATACTTTGGTGGGAGTAAAATAGTGAGAGCTTCCATCAATATGACTCTTGAAATGGATACCACCTTCATCTATTTTGACATTGTCCGAGAGTGAGAAGGCTTGAAATCCACCACTATCAGTTAAAAAACTTTTAGGAAATTGGGTAAAGTTATGTAGTTTACCCAATTTTGCAATAACATTATCTCCTGGTCTAAGGTAGAGGTGATAAGTATTTCCCAAAATAATAGAGGGTTTTATAAAAGTTGCTAAATCAGTTGCATCAAGTGCTTTAACAGCACCCACCGTACCAACAGGCATAAAGACAGGGGTGTGTATCGTTGAGTGGGCTGTTCTTATGGTACAAGCTCTTGCTTTACCATCTTTTTTATCTATCTGAAAATCCATTGTGTTATAATTATCCTTATCAAAAAAAGTATTATACCAAATTATGAAAGAGAAAGAGTTAGATGCAAAATATATTAATTTTGGCAAGTGGTGAGATTGCAAAACACTTTATTCAATGGGTCAGTAAAAGCCGTATTGATGAGAACTATTATACAATAACGTATACTCGTCATGAAGAGCTGTTATTAAAAATAACTCCTCATTTAACCTTTATAGATGAAGACCCCACTAGTCTACTTAAATTAACCGAACTAATGGAGAATACGGTCTTTAGTTCAGCCTTTATTGTGATGGATTCACGTAACGAGGCGATATGCTCTTATAAAAATATACGCAAACTCTACCCACGATTGCGTATTGTCTTTGTAAGCCAATGGTGTGATTTAACATTAGACGATGAAAATGTAAATATAATGGACACCCATGAGTTGATGGCAAGTTATCTTTATGAACAGTTGCCCAATGTACCTGTTATTGCCAAAAATATTGGGTTTGGGCAGGGGGATATTATGGAAATATTGGTGCCACTAGGTAGCCCATATGCCTATCGACATATGGGGTCTATTGTGCATAGAAAGTGGCGTGTTGCTGCTATTTATAGAAATAAAAAACAGATTCTTCCGAACAACGCTACGATGATTCAACCCAATGATATTTTAATTGTTATTGGAAACCCTCGTGTTTTAGAAGAGGTCTATCGGGTTATTCGGAAAAGTAGGGGGATATTTCCTGATCCTTTTGGTAAAAATTTATATTTGATTCTTAATATGTGTAGAGAGCGTGAAGAGATTATGATTGAGGTGAATGAAGCGATTTTTTTATCCAAACAGCTTAACCGTAAGCTCTATATTCGTTTGATTAATATTACACTTTCAGGGGTTTCACAAGAGTTAAAAGCATTAGAGAATGAAAAACTTGAGATACTAATTAATTACCACTACGATGAACTTTTTAATACCATGGATTTTGATACAACGCATTATGATATAGGACTGTTTTTAATTAATAATGAGCTGTTTGATAAAGAGTCTTTTAAGTACAGGCTATATAAATTAAGACGTGCTGTTTATCTTTTTGGTGAAAACTCTTTGTACAATATCTCTGAGGCAACCATACTCATGGGGGATGAAGGGGCAATGGAGTCGGTATCTTCTTCGGTATTTGATTTGGTCGAGATATTAGGCTTAAAATTGAATTTATGTAACTACAGTCCTGATGGTGATTTCGCCGAGAAGAAAAATATTATTGAACACTACGAGAGTCTTTCACGCCTCTATAGTTTTAGTGTTGATATTAAAGAGAATCGAACCAATCCAATTAAAGAGTTGCAAAGCGACGATGGTATTTTACATATTGCTCCTTTTAATAAAGAGATTCTAAAAACACCCCTTGCCAACTTTTTTTCACGAAAAATATCCCGTTATTTTCTGAGCATCAGAAAACACCCACAACTTTTAATTCCTATTGAAGAGTAAAGGTTTTAGGGGCTGATTAAGTAAAGTTAAGATAAAATATTTTATCTTAAATTACATAGGTTTTAAAGAATTATGATTGTTCCTATTCAACTAGAAAACAGTGGCTCTGTACAGTATGATGTCACAATAGATAGATTGCCCACGTTGGTATTTAACACCAAAGTAGCCGTTATTACTAATCCTACCATCTCTGCATACCATTTAGAAAAATTATTGTCTAAAATAGAGTGCAGTGACCTGCATGTTGTCACCATTCCCGATGGAGAAGAGTATAAAAATCTGGAAACCATCGAGAGAATACTCAATGAACTTTTCGGTAAAAAATTGGATAGAAAATCCCATTTGATTGCTTTTGGTGGAGGAGTTATTGGTGATATGACAGGTTTTACAGCGAGTCTCTATCAGCGAGGGATAAAGTTTACACAGATTCCTACCACACTGCTCTCTCAAGTTGATGCGAGTGTTGGGGGGAAAACAGGGGTAAATAATAGCTTTGGTAAGAATCTTATTGGTGCTTTTTATCAACCAACTGCCGTCTATATTGATACTGATTTTTTAAAGACGTTGCCAAAACGAGAGTTCTCGGCAGGAGTTGCCGAGATTGTTAAAATGGCAGTAATGTTTGATAAATCCTATTTTGAGTACCTTGAAACGGTTGATTTTACCGATAAAGAGTGCCTAGAGAGGGTTATTCAACGCTCTGTAGAGCTTAAAGCCGAAGTGGTTAATCAAGATGAAAAAGAGGCAGGTATACGGGCAGTATTGAATTATGGTCATACCTTTGCTCACGTTGTCGAGAATGAGACGGCTTATAAAACATACCTACATGGTGAAGCCGTTGCCATTGGTATTGTTATGGCAAATACACTGGCACATGAATTAAATTTAATTGACATAGAAGAGATGCAACGGGTTAAAGATTTACTTGTAAAACATGCATTACCTGTTGATTATATCATTAAAGATGTGGATGCTTTTTATGATAAATTCTTTTTGGATAAAAAAAGTGCCAACAATAAAATAAAATTTATTCTGCCTAATGGATTGGGTCATTTTAAAGTACGAGATAATATTGATGAGGCTCTTGTTAAAAAAGTATTAAAAAGCTTCTCAAAGGATAAGTAGGTGAAAGGGATTATTGCTCTTTTACTCTTGCTATCTCAACTGATTTTGGCTGATTTTAATCTGACGAACAATGTGAGTAAGATGTTGGCAGAATTTAAAGAGAATCCAGAAGTTAAGTTATCTACTCTATCCGAAGAGAATAAGACTGCCAAAATAGAAGCCTCTTTAAAAAAAATAGAAGTGTTAAAAAAAGAGGATGAGTTAAAAAACAAGAAGAGTGAAGCCAAACGTAAGCAGTTAGAGATAGAGAGAATTCAGCGTGAAGAAGAGCTAAAAGCGAGTAATCTGCGTAAAAGTAAAATACAAAAAGAGCTAGAAGCGATTGATCATTACTTAAAAGAGGGGAATATTTGGTCTAAAGTTTACTCTAATTATGAGACCTATCAACTTTTAGAATTTACCTTAACTCAGCTAGAAAATCGGATAACACAACTTAATGATAGATCAAGGTTAACTGAAAAGCAAGAGAATGCATTAAAGAAATATGAAGAGCAGTATAAAACCACCAAAGGAAAAATTGAACAACTTAAGGAGTATAAAGTTGATCCCTTTAAAAAGCTTCTGATGCCTGATGATATTGGTAAAATACCCGAAGTGGAAAGTCCCCTTGATATTATTTCTGCTGTCTCTTTTCAGAAGCATCTTACTGCTGTAGAAGAGGATTACAATAGTCGTTATCTTTTACTCAAAGAGACCGTGAGTAAGTTACATGACAAAGGCAGGGTATTGTCTAGATTAATAGAGCTTAATGTGACCGATGCTGATTATGCAGATGAGTTAGAGTTGGTCTTTTTAAAGCTTAAAGAGTATAAGCGAACCCTTGAAATTTTTAAAACCAGTCAGAGTGCCTTGGTACAGAAAATATCAGAATTAAAACTTAATCTTAAAGAGTCTATTGCCAAAGAGGCTGAGAAGGGCATTGTTATTGGTTCTATTATTCTTTTTCTTCTGCTATTCTTTATTTTTGTTAAGTATTTGGTTCGGAAATATATGTTAGAGAACGAACTTTTTTATACCACCAATAAAGTGATTAATTTTATTTTTATTACCATATTAAGTTTGGTATTGCTCTTCTCTTATTTAGAAAATGTTGACCACTTGGTAAGTATTTTAGGGTTTGCCTCGGCAGGTATTGCGATTGCTTTAAAAGATTGGTTCATGAGTATTATGGGATGGTTTGTTATTATCTTCTCTGGCTCAATTCACGTGGGGGATAGAATTAAGCTCTCTAAAGATGGTAATGAGTATCTGGGGGATGTGGTGGATATATCTATTTTAAGAATGACCCTTCATGAAGATGTCACCTTGACCACCGAATCGCTTAACAGACGAGCAGGTCGGATTATTTTTGTGCCAAACAACTATATTTTTACCGATATGATTGCCAATTACTCTCACTCTGGGCTTAAAACAGTTTGGGATGGTATTGATTTTATGATAACATTCGACTCCGACGTTGCTAAAGCACAGAGCATTGCCAAAGAGGTGAGTCGAAAATACTCTAAAGGGTATACCGACATGACACGAAAACAGCTCAATCGTCTGCGAAGTAAATACAGTATGCGAAATACTTCGGTAGAGCCACGAATATTTGCGTTTTTAGATGAGCATGGTGTACGTATATCGGTATGGTATCTGACCAACGCGTATGCCACGTTGACGTTAAGAAGTACCATTTCGATGGAGATTCTTATGAGAATAAGAGAAGAAGAGAAGATTGAAATCGCTTTCCCAAGTCAATCACTTTTTATAAATCAATCAGCACCCAAGACCCTTATTAAGGGGAGTGAAGTGTTTAAAAAAAATTTTAATAAAGAGCATGGAAATAGTAAAAAAGAGGACAAATATGAACCAGATGATTGGGGATTGTATTAATTAAATGAGAAAAGTATATTTTAAGACCTTTGGGTGTCGAACGAATCAGTTTGATACCCAAGTGATGATGTCAAAGCTTAAAGATTTTGAGTTGACATTAAATGAAGAGAGTGCCGATGTAATTATGGTTAATTCTTGTACTGTAACCAATGGAGCCGACTCATCGGTAAGGGCATATATTAATGGTGTCAATCGTAAATACCCTCAGGTCAATGTTATTTTGGCAGGTTGTGGTTCTCACTCTAAAGGGGAGTCACTCTTTGCATCTAAAAAAGTTTTTGGGGTGATGGGTCACTCTGAAAAAGAGAATATTAATGAGATACTCAAAAACAAAACACCTTTTTATGAGATAGGTGATTTGAAGCATATTGATTCAACCATTGTTGATGAGTTTATTGGAAAGAGTAGGGCGTTTATTAAGATTCAAGAGGGGTGTGATTTTGCCTGTTCTTACTGTATTATTCCTTCGGTTCGGGGGAGTGCACGAAGCCATAAAGAAGCAGATATTTTAACCCAAATAGAGAAGTTGGCAACCAATGGTTTTGGAGAATTTATCTTAACAGGAACAAATGTGGGCAGTTACGGAAAAGAACAAGGCTCTTCGATGGCAAAATTGCTTAAGCGTATCAGCCGTATTCGTGGGGTACGTCGTATTCGTATCGGTAGCCTAGAGCCAATTCAGATTGATGATGAGTTTAAAGAGTTGTTAACTGAACCATGGATGGCACGTCATTTGCATATCGCTTTGCAACACACCAGTGATAAGATGTTAACACTCATGAATCGACGTAATGATTTTAGAAGTGATGTAGAGCTTTTAGAAGCGTTGGCATCGCACGGATATGCAATAGGAACCGATTATATTGTAGGACACCCAGGAGAAGATGAAAAGGCTTGGAGTGAGGCAATATCACGGGTTAAAACTCTGCCTTTAACCCATGTTCACGCTTTTTCTTACTCTAAACGTGATGGTACGGCTTCTGCTAATATGAATGACATAGTTAAAGGGAACATTGCCAAAGAGCGTCACAAAGAACTTACTTCAATTATTAAACAGAAAAATTTTCTCTTTAGACAAGAACATGACAATAATTTAGAAGTTCTTTTAGAGAAGGGACAAAAGGGAATTTATCATGGCTATGATCAATATTTTAATAGAATAGAGATAAAAAGTAACGAAGATTTATCTGGAAATTGGGTATTTATTACCAATGCAGTGGTTCAAGGTGAAAAGAATGTGGCGCTCTATCAGTAAAAATTTTAAGATTATTATTATCTCTTCTTTAATGGCTGTAGGGATTATCACCTTCTCTTTTTTAAAAGATGATAGCCAGACCGTTAATAAAAAAGAGGCAATGAGTATTATTACCACACAAGCTATTGAAAAGGCAGTGGTCGAGGAACCCTATATCAGACTTTTTATAGAAGATAAAGTCTATAAAGTTGCCAAAGAGGCAATTGATATGGAACTACTTTTTGATAAAACATTGGTAGAGTATAAAGAGGAGTCCATTGCATTAATAGATACGCTACTTTTTATTTTTATGGTGCTTTTTACACTCTATATTTTTTCAATTATCAAAGAGGGGCGTAAGCGACAAGAGAGCATTTTAGAAGAGCAACGAGAAGAGGCAAACATTGCCATTCCTCAGCAGAATATTCAACCCCAACTCTCAACAGTAAACTTTTCAGATGTGGCAGGTGTTGAAGAGGTAAAAGAGGAGCTTGAAGAGATTATTGATTTTTTACGCTATCCTCAAAGATATAGAGCATTGGATATTCGTTTGCCTAAAGGGGTACTTTTGGTGGGACCCCCTGGAGTGGGTAAAACACTGATTGCCAAAGCTGTTGCAGGTGAGGCAGAAGTCCCATTCTTTTATCAAAGTGCAGCTTCATTTGTGCAGATATATGTAGGGATGGGTGCAAAACGAGTGAGTGAACTCTTTGCCAAAGCCAAAGAGATGGCTCCGAGTATTATTTTTATTGACGAAATTGACGCAGTGGGTAAGAGTAGGGGTGGCTTTAACAACGATGAGCGAGAAGCAACACTTAATCAACTTCTAACCGAAATGGATGGCTTTGAAGAGAGTTCAGGGGTGATGGTTATTGCGGCGACCAATAAGATAGAGGTTTTAGATGAAGCATTGCTAAGAGCAGGGCGTTTTGATCGACGGGTACATATCCCACTGCCCGATTTTAAAGAGCGTGTTGCCACTCTAAAACTTTATCTGAAAGAGAAGCACAATAGCGTAGATGTTGATAAAATTGCCCACATTACTATTGGGTTTAACTCGGCAGCATTGGCAACACTTATTAATGAATCTGCTCTTTATGCCTTTAGGTCAAATAAAAAAATCATAGAGAACAGCGATATAGAAGCAGTTCGAGATAAAGTGCTTTTGGGTAAACATAAAATACAGACTTTTAATGAGCAAGAGCAAAAGATTCAAGCACTCTATCAATCTGCCAAAGCTGTTATTGCTACATGGTTAGAGATTGAGTACGAAAAGATAGGGTTGGTTTCATCAAGTTTTATCCCCCATCATAATGAGATACTCTCTAAAACGGTACTAGAAAATGAGCTGAAAGTGCTGTTGGCAGGTCGGATTGCCACCGAGCAGATGTATGGTGACTTTTTTACCAACGCCAAAGAGGATATTTTTAAAGCAAAGCGTTTAAGTCAGCAGATTATAGAAGAGTTTGCCATGACCGATGAGTATTTTAGTACACCAATTTATGCAGAGACCCTTTTACAAGAGGCAGGAAGTGAGGTGAAATCTATTTTGAGTAAACTTCAAATTGCCGTAGAGCAGGTAAGAGATTATCTTTTAGAGCATGAATCCATTACCCCACAAAAGAGTAAAGAGATTTTAGATGAACTATTTTAACGGCTTTGCCCTAAAAAATGAAGAGGATTTTTTTAAATCCTATACCGTAGAGAGTGATTTCTGTGTAGCAGGATTTAGCTACGGAGCTCAAAAAGCATTAGAGTATGCACTGAACTCAACAGAGCGTATAGACAGACTCATTCTGCTCTCTCCTGCTTTTTTTCAACACCAAAAGAGCAGTTTTAGACGTACCCAGTTACTATACTTTAAAGCAGACCAAAAAGCCTATACCACACAATTTTTAAATAATGTTGCATACCCTTCAAATATAAATTTAGAGACCTACTTAACCACAGGTTCACACAATGATTTAGATGCACTGCTCTCTTATATTTGGGATAAAGATAAAATTTTAGAACTTCTAAATAGAGGGGTAAGAATAGAGATTTTTATGGGTGAAGAGGATAAAATAGTCGATTCAGAAAAAAGTTTTGAGTTTTTTTCTGAGGTAGCTACAGTTTATCTTTTGAAAGGGGTTGGGCATTTGTTGCAACCTTCACACCAATAAAAGGAAAAACATGCCTCAAATCTACCAGAATAATCATATAAAAATAGAGATAGAAGCCAGTCAAATTCCATGGTTAAAAATCTTTACGCAGAAGCGATACAAAGAGTTTTCAGAAGCACCTGATGAGGTTAAGTTAGAGATTTTAAGAGCCTTGGATATTATTGAAAAAGAGATGTTGGAGTTTTTTAAACCTGCCAAGATAAATATTGCCAGTTTTGGTAATTATGTTCCCCAGAGGAGGAGTATAGACTTGAAGGGTTTGAGGAGTTTATTGTACTACTTAAAAAAAAGCTTTAATATTTTCTGAAAAAAAGAGGGGGGAGTCTCTTTTTTCTTGACACTCTTAATCTCTTCTATCTCCTCTTCAACAAGATTGGTGAGGTAGGCTTTGGATGCTTTGATTTTATGGGGGGTGAAGTTAATCTGCATCTAAAATTCTCTCTATCTCATACATAGCATCTTGATTTTTTAGTCTAAATTTAATTTCAATTCTTCGTGAGGCATCTTTATTTTCGGTGCCATCTTCGTTGGTCATGGTATCAAGGTAAGAGCGACCACTTGCAACCAGTTTTCGCTTGATGTTGTGTTGTTTTATGTAATCTAGGGTTAAAAGATAGTTCATAACGGCATAGGCACGTTTTTGAGAGAGACCAAGGTTATATAGGTATCCACCGTCGCTATCGGTATGCCCTTCGATGATTATTTTATCAAGATGTTCTGCAATATTTCGGTTCGAGATTAAGGTATCAACATACTCTATAAAGTTTGATTTAAGTTCACCTTTGGCTTCATTTTTGAGTATGGCAGAGCCTTTATCAAAAAGAATATTAGACGAGAGTCTAAGTGAACCACTTACTTTATCAATATTAATTTTACTACCAAGTACTGATTTAAGCTCGGTAATAACTTTGAGTTTAATTCCTGTCAATGACTTTATTTGGGCTTTTTGATTTTGAAGCTTCATCATAAGCTGGTCATACTTGGTCTGTCTATTATCGACAGCTTGAAGTAGTTGGAGCAGTTTTTGGTCGTTTAGTTGGAGTCGTTCACTCTTCTCATTGAGTTGGGTTGAGAGCAGTAATACTTGGTTTTCATACTCTTTAAGAGAAGTTTTCTGTTCTGTTTGGATTCTATTTTGCTCTTGGATAAGATTTTGAAGCAGTATAATATGATTTGAATATTCATCTATGTGGCTATTTTGTGCCAAAAGAAGTTGATTTAATTGGTTGATTTCGTTGCTTTTTAGTTCTAGTGTTTTGCTAGAGAGGGTCAGTTTCTCTTTGCTTTGGGCTAGGTTCTTTTCTCGTTTGGCTAAAAGATTACGTAGTTTTGTAATTTCATCATCTTTAACAGTAATACTTGTAGATTGCTCCTCTAATGTCTCGGATTGTACCTCAAGGGCAGACTCTTTCTCTTCTAGTGAGTTTTTTAAAATGGTTGATTTGACAATAATTGCACCAATAAGTAGAATAAAAACAAAGAGCAGTCCTGCCATTAAATCGGCATACGAGATCCAAAAATTGGTGCTCTCCTCTTGGCTCTTTTTTGATTTGAACATTATCGGTTTACCAGCTTTTTAGAGATTTCAAAATGGTACGCTGAAATGGTCTCTTGTAGCACTCGATTCTGTTCACTAATACTAGTGGCAAAGTTACCCAGTTTGATGATAATGTCACCCAATTCATCATCAATTTTATGAAAGGTGATATTTAGACTGTTCTCTAAAGAGCCATCAAATCGCTCTATGGATTGATGGAGTTGATGGGTACTTTGTACAAACTCTTGAAGGTTTTTCTCTATGGCAATATTGGCATCAACGGCACTTTGTGATTGATGTATCTTTGAGATGGTATCTTTTAAATCTGTAGAGACCATTTTCATATGATTGGTAATGTGGCTAAAATTTTTATTGGTCTCGTTGATAATGCTTTGGAAGTTTTCTAAATGCTTTTCATTGAGTGCTTGTATGAAATCCAGATTAAAAGTCTCTTTGAGTGCAACGATTAGTTTTTGGTCTCGCATATCGTCTTGCATATGTTCATGACGTTTAAGTTCACTATCACTCCAGATGAACTCTTTGTAGGTATTTTGTAGATGATGGCTATCTTGGTCGGCTTTGGATAGACCTCTTTTTTCAAAATAGTTCCAAAGAATCGAGAGAAAAATACCAAAAATAGAGGCGTAAAATGCTGTACCGATACCACTTAGAAGCAGAGAGATTTCACTATCAAGTGCTTCGGTATTTTTAATAGAGAAGTCAGGCATCGAGATGGCAATGGCTGTAAAGGTTCCTAAAATTCCCAACATAGGGAAAAAAGAGGGGGCAACTGAAGCAAAGTTATCATTACGAAAAGTTTTATAATATTCAACAATATACTCTTCAATATTAATGGTGGCTTTGGTATTTTCTCCAATAGTTAGTGCATTTTTTTGAATGCTTTGTTGTATCTCTATCTGTAGATTTCCATAACTTTTACGCATGTTACAGATAACATAATTGGCGTTGTGTTGAATGAAAAGAAGGTAGATAAAGTAGATGAATCCAATAATAATTAAGGAGTGTATGTTAACTTTTAGGGGGATTAAATGTAAATAAGCCAATACGATACCTGCAAAGAAAAGGGTGGGAAGTAGGGCAATAACGATATAATTTATGAAACAAGGGGGTGTTGTATGGTTGTTGTTTAGCATATTTAAACTCTTCTTATTTTTATAAATGATAGCAAAATATGATTAATAAACCATTAATGCACCATTTTTTTCTTAATGACGGTTGTGTTGCTCTCTAAGAGTGCTTTGGTTGTGTTACTGTCATAGGCTTTAACTTGAATGGGTACTTTTTTGACCAGATAGAAGTAGTCGGGATGGAGTACATTGGCATACGTATTGATAATGGCTGTTTTATAGGTACTTCGGGTTAAAACTTTACTGACTGTTCCTACAGGTACATTGGCTAAAAAAATATCATCTAATCCACTTGTAACCACTTTATCTCCAATGGTTATTTTTGACCATTTAGGAATAAAGTTAATCTCCATGGTCTTTTCATCAATTCCTTTGGCAATTCCTGGCATTCTTTTTTCACCAATAAATGTTGAAAATTGACACTTCTCATTTGATAGTAAAATACCTTCGAGCAGGTTCTCTTTTTTAATGGCAATTCCTGCAACAACATTTTTTTGAATAAGACCATAAATTTTATCAGTTTTTACTTGGTCACTGTGGGTAAGGTAGATATTAGAAAAATCATTAATTTTTTTATATGAAGTGGTCTGAATATGAAGAATATTCTTATCTATATCATACTTTTGAACTTTAGATTGAGAGAGCTGTTCGAGTTGATTGATGGTACTCTTTTGTTGATAGAGGTATCTTCGCAAGAGAAGGTTCTCTTTTTCTAAATCATTAATAGAGTGGGCTTGAGAAGAGTATTGTTTAAGACTTTTTTTTAAACTGTTGGTTATATCTAAGTAGGTCTCTTTAATAGGAAGTGTAATTGAGGAAAAGTTCTCTTGAAACTTCTCCTCTTTTTGAAACAAGAGGAGTGCTATTGTCAATACTGAGACAATAAAAATTGACTTGCTATTCATCATAGGCAGTGTGTTGTAGAAGGTCAATCTCTTCGAGTGCCTTGCCTGTACCATTTGCTACTGCTAGAAGAGGGTCTTCACAAACATAAACGGGGAGTTTAACGATATTAGAGAGGTATTTATCTATCCCTCTAATCAAGGCTCCACCACCTGTTAATACAATACCATTCTCGACAATGTCCCCTGCTAAATCAGGTGGAGTCTCTTCTAAAACAAGTTTAAGTGCTTCACCAATCTCTTTGAGTGGTATTTTCATGGCATCTCTCATATGTTCAGAGTTGATTTCAATGGCAGTTAAAAGACCTGTGACTTGGTCACGACCTTTGACATTTATTGTAAGTTCTTCTTCAAGTTGAATCGCTGTACCAATTTTAATTTTCATCTCTTCGGCAACTCTTTCTCCAATGAGTAGGTTAAAATTCTTCTTCATGTAGTCGATGATATTTTTATCTAACGAATCACCTGCAACTCTAATAGATTTACTCTGTACCAATCCACCTAGTGAGGTGACTCCAATTTCAGTCGTTCCTCCACCAATATCAACGACCAAGTTTCCATTAGGTTCTTTCACAGGAATACCCGCACCAATGGCTGCTGCCATTGGCTCTTCTATAAGATAAACTTCTCTTGCACCTGCACTCATGGCAGCCTCTTTAACGGCTTTTCGTTCAACTTGTGTTAGACCAAAAGGAACACAGATGATAATTCTTGGAGAGAAGAGACCTTTTCGGTTGTGTACTTTCTCGATAAAATAACGAATCATCATCTCGGTTATATTAAAATCTGCAATGACACCATCTCTCATGGGTCGAATGGCTTTAATATTTCCTGGAGTTTTCCCCACCATATCTTTGGCTTCTTGTCCCACTGCTAGTATATCTTCTCTTCCATGTTTATCGTATTGAATTGCTACAACAGAAGGTTCGTTAATACAGATACCTTTCCCCTTAACCAATACCAAGGTATTTGCTGTTCCTAAATCTATAGCTAAGTCATTTGAAAACATACCTAATACTCTTTTTAACATTTTGACTCCTACGCCGTTTTTGAATTTTTTATATATACTGGGGAAGCATCACTGTTAATGACATCTTCTGTGATAATAATCTCATGTCCATCAAGTTCAGGGAGTTTATACATCACATCTACCAGTGACTCCTCCATGATTGAACGCAGTCCCCTTGCCCCTGTTTTTCGGTTGATTGCTTTGGTGGCAATTGCTTGTAACGCACTCTCTTCAAATGTTAACAGAACATTATCAATCTCAAAAAGTTTTTGATACTGTCTGACAATAGAGTTTTTTGGTTCTACTAAAATACGTACCATATCATCAAGTGTTATCTGTTCTAGGGTTGCAGTGACGTGAAGTCGACCAATAAGTTCGGGAATAATCCCAAACTGAACCAAGTCATCAGACTCAATTAGGTGCATAACATCTGTATTCTCTTTACTGCTTCGTTTTGTTTGACCAAAACCGAGCCGATTGGCTCCGAGTCTTCTTTGAATAATCTCTTCAATACCATTAAATGCACCACCACAGATAAATAGGATATTGGCAGTATCTATCTGTAAAAAATCTTGATTGGGGTGTTTTCTTCCACCTTTGGGTGGAATATTTACAACAGAGCCTTCAATAATTTTTAAAAGGGCTTGTTGAACTCCTTCTCCTGATACATCTCGGGTAATGGAACGGTTTTCACCCATACGGGCGATTTTATCCATCTCATCAATAAAGATAATACCTCTTTCGGCTTTCTCTACATCACCATCTGCTGATTGAAGTAACTTGGTCAAAATATTCTCGACATCTTCTCCCACATAACCTGCTTCGGTTAAATTGGTGGCATCTGAGATGGCAATGGGAACATCTAAAAAACGTGCAATGGTCTGTGCCAAGAGTGTTTTTCCTGACCCTGTAGGACCAATAAGTAAAATATTTGATTTGTCAATACTGGTGTCACTATCAAAATTGTTTTTAAAGATTCTCTTATAGTGATTATAAACTGCAACCGAGAGGGTCTTTTTTGCACGCTCTTGACCAATAACATAGTTATCAAGTATTCGATGAATCTCTTTGGGAATCATTAAGGTTTTTGCTTCACTATTGAAGTTTTCTTCCTCTTCTTCTTCACCAAAAAGAATTTTATAGGCAGATGTGACACAGTTAGAACATATATAAACCCCATTTCCTGCAATAAAGGGATTTTCTTCTTTTTCTGTAGTGTTGCAAAAACTACAAACTTTTTTAGCCATTAATGTTTTTCCTTATAAATGGAATACCACGTTTTGATGTCGTGATAAACTCTAATAAATTTTTAATACTTTCTGAATTTTCGTTTTCTAAAAGGCTTTGAGCTTTCTCTTGTAGTGCTTCTCCACTCTCAAAGAGTATTTTATAAATACTTTTTAGTGCGTTTATCTCTTCTCTGTTCATGTGTCGTCTTAATCCTGTTAAGTTGAGACCCCGTAGAACAGCTCTATTTCCTTCTGCTAAACAGTAAGGAGGAACATCTTGACTTAATGCACTAGCCCCTGCTATCATGGCAAAATCGCCAATATGTACAAATTGATGTACGGGTGTAAACCCACCAATAACCACATTGTCTCCTAGCTCGACATGTCCTGCCAATGTTGCTCCATTTGCTAAGATACAGTTGTTACCAAGAATAACATCGTGACCCAAATGGACATAACCCATTAAGAGATTGTTGTCTCCTATTTTGGTAATGCTACCACCACCTTTGGTTCCAGGGTTGAGCAGTGTAAATTCACGAATTTTATTATGGTTACCAATAATTAGCTCAACATCCTCTCCTGCATATTTTAAATCTTGAGGTATCGAGCCAATAACAGCATGGGAAAAAATATGATTTCCATCTCCTATGGTGGTTCGACCATCAATAACAGCATGTGCCTCAATAATATTATTGCTACCAATAATAACTTTTGAGGCAATGGTAACAAAAGGACCAATGGTGGTGTTGTTTCCTATGGTTGCACCCTCTTCAATAATGGCAGTTAGATGGATATTAGACATTCTTAAAACCCCTTATTTGTCAACAATCATTGCTTTAAGCTCAGCTTGGGCTACCAATTTGTCATTAACATAGGCTTTAGCATCAAGTTGCCAAATAGCACCTCGATTTTTAATGACAGAAAGCTTATAAATCAGTTGATCTCCTGGTCTAACAGGTGCTCGGAACTTTGCTCTATCAATACTCATAAAATAAACGACTTTATTATTTGCATCTTTTTGCTCTGTTTCACTAGAACTTTTAAATGCCAATACACCACCTGCTTGTGCCATGCCCTCAATAATCATTACTCCTGGATAGATGGGATGGTCGGGGAAGTGTCCTTGAAAAATAGGTTCAGAGATGGATACATTTTTATAACCCTCTATACTTTTACCAACTTCTAGGTTAGTCACACGGTCAAGCAGTAAGAATGGATACCTGTGTGGTAAAATTTTCTGAATTTCAACTACATCATATAACACTATTTTAGCCTTTAGATAAATTTATTCATTATTTTATCCAAAACTTTCTAAATAGTTATCAAGTTTCATATATAACTTCTTTTACATCGCTATAAATATGGCTACTATGAAGAATTTCAAGCTTTTGTGTTGGAATCTGTTTGACAACCAAGATAGCACTTAAATCATAAGGATTATTTATTAGTTTTTGGCGTACTTCTAGTTCGGTTTGAAAAGAGGGACTATTGAAAATAAGCTCTATAATTTGCCTGTAATTGGTTCTAGCCAATTGATTATAGTGGGCTAAAGTAATAAATTTAACTTCATCACGATTCATGTAAAACAGTTCACCTATACCATGTTCAATCCGTCCTCGCGTATAGTCATTTTTTATAGTAGAATAGGGAAGAAAATGGGCAGGAATGGTCTCTTTCTTAACCCTTAATAGACCATACGTTTGTCTCCAATTTAAGAAACGTTCTTTAACAATTTTATAAGAGATATTCTCTTCTTCATAGTGCCATCGCTGTTCATAAAGTTCTATTCTTGCTTCAATAGATTCGGGTTGTATCTGTTGTGAGAGGGGTGAAAATAGTTCATCTGCCAATTTTTGCTGTTGTTCTCTTTGCATGGTAAGTCCAAAAATACAACCACAATAATCTTGGCGATAGAGGGCATCTTTTTTTGCTAAAATATTTTGTTCTTGTGTTCCTGATGCTTTACGAAAGTCGGGAGCCATAAATTCTAATTGATACTTTTTAGCCAAAAGGTCACCTGCTTGTCGAAGCTGTTTGAGTGATTTTTTTGGACTGGTTAGCAGAGTAGAGGTAAAGCTTTTCTCTTGTAACTCATTCGCTTTTTGGGCAGTTATTTCAAATCGTCTATCAAAGCAGACCGAACATCTGGCTCCTTTTTCAGGTTCATTCTCGAAGCCACGGACTGTATCTAACCAGTTTTCCGTATCATACTCTCCTATAAGCAGTTTAATTTCCAATATTTGACAACTTCGTTTAACATCAAGCAGTCGCAGTTGGTACTCACTGTAGGGGTGTATATTGGGGTCATAAAAGAACCCCACCAATTTTTCATGGGGGTATTCTAGTTGTAGCTTTTGTAAAAAATAGTGGCTGTCTACAGCACAACAGATATGAACTAATATGGGGGTTCCTTTAATTTCGACTTAAAGCCTGAATTTCAGCTTGAATTTTCTCCATCTCTAGTCGCTCTTTTTCTCGTTGTAGGTTAAACAGCTCTTCATCTCGTCGATGTCCTTTAAAAGAGAAGTAGGTTGAGATAGTAAAGCCAAAAAACGAGAAGATAGAGGTGATGAGTGAAACAAGTATTACAAAGTTATTCTCTCCTATAAAATCTGTCTCAATCGAGAAAGAGGGGCTATTGGATTTTTGATGTATCTGTGTTTTTTTATCACCATGGGTTAGGGGTTCTGGTTGGTGGTAAAATTGAAAGAATAAAAAGACCGATAGAGAGAGGATAAATAGTAAAGCAAAAAATCTTTTAAAAGTCATTTTTGATTTTCCTTTTTAAGATAGATTATATCAGATTAAAAACAAATAGAATATTATAATTTATTTTTAATTTCGTTAGCTAATTTAAAATAAATTTTCTCCATCGCTTCCATCATTGCTTCTACTGATTGACCTTGAATAGACTCATTACGGTTAAATAGATAATTAGAACTTTTTTTTGTTTTTTTATCTAAAATCTGATAGGTTGCATCTAGGTTTATTACCCCTTGATAGGCAATAAAATTCGCAATATTCAGTGAGATTTTTTTATCAGTTTTAGGGCTACTGCTCCAAGGGTAGGCATAGATATTGGGATTATTTAAAGACTTCTGTAGATATGCGATAAGCATATTTGTAAGATGCTTATCCATTGAATGAGTCCAATTTGCTTTTTTAATTTCTACAAGATGGTAGGGGGAGTCTTTTTTGTAGATGGGTGAATCCATCATGTAGATGGGGAGTTTAATCTGCTCTACACCTATAAATTGTTGAGGAGTCTGTTGGGTTGCTGATGGAGTAATATGAGCTGTATTACCAAAAGTATAGAGCTGTTTTGGGCTACAAGCAGTCAAGAGTAAAAGGGTAAAAAGTGTTAAAAGTAATCGGTACATTATTTGTCTCCTATAATAAGGGCATTGGCTTTTCTATCCAGCATTTTATTGATTTTATCAAATGACTTTGATGCCTCGGATATCGCTTCTAAGGTAACCGAGAGTTGGTCAGAGAGTTTTGAATCTCCATCATAACTTGATGAGAGTTTCTGAATGCTTTTAAGAGTCTCTTCTAACTCATAAAGTGCAAAGTTAATGGTGTCTGGCAGTGCATGTAGTGACGCGTTAGAGGTTAGTTTATTAAGATTGTTAATGGTGTTGTTAAAATTTAAAATTGTTCGGTTTAAGCCTTTAATAGTTTTATCACTATTTTTTATTAACTTATTAATGGGTTTTTTATTTTGGTCAATCATCTGAGTTGTCGAGATAAGCAGTTCTTTTAGGGGTAATTTTTGTAACTTGCTAATTAAAGCGTTGAGGTTGTCCATTATATTAGGTTTTGAAATGGCTTGAATCGTAGGAAACTGCTCATAAGTACCATGACTCTGTATTTTAGAGGGGGCTTGAGTATCAAATATTAAATCAATAAATTGAGAACCAATAAGGGGCATAGAGGTGCTCAATGTTGCTTTAAGCCCCTTTTGAACCAACTCTTTAAGTCTATTTTCATTTTGAAAAGCTTCAAGATAAAAAAGAGCATACACAAGGCTCTCTACACTTTGGTTCTGTTCATTGTATCGGTTCTCTATTTCTGTTACATAACCAACTTGAAACCCTCTGAATTCAATGGGGGAACTAATGGTAAGTTTGGTCGTGGGCTCGTTAAAACTAAGTTGATAGACTCTCTCTTTTCCACCAATACCCAGATGTTTTGCTTTCATTTGGGATAAATTTTTATAAAGGGGAAAAATGGTATTTTTAGAAATAGAGTAGTTGTGGTCGAGTGAATGGCTTGGAGTATATACTGAAATACCTGCGTTGACCAGTTGACTAAGGGGGGCAAGTGTCATATCTAAGTTCCCTTGAGAGAAGTCAATATTAAGATTATTTCGTGCATAAAATTGACTTTTATTATTAATAAAATTGGTAAATTCTTTCTCTATAAGAATGGTGAAATTAACATGTTTTCCATCAGGAGATATGCCAACCCTTTCGACTCTGCCAACATCCATCATACGGTAGTAGATATGTCCTCCCTCTTTTATATTGTAGCTGTTGGGAGCCGAAAGAATATAGTAGGTTCCTTTGGCTTGGTCATCAATGAGTGCTTTTTCTAAACCCACATAAGTGTGGGTGGTCTCTTCCTCTTTTTTTCCATAGAGTTCAATATATGAACCCGATACAATGGTGTCAAGCCCCGATATACCATCAGAACCTACATTGGGGTGTACAATCCAAAATTGTGCTTTAACATTAAGATAGTCGCTTACTTCTGTGTTCATTCTGGCTCTAATAATCACCCCTTTTCCATCTTCTGAAAGGGAGATTTTTTTGACAATACCCACAGTGACATCACGCATTTTTATGGGGCTTTGGTTCTCGATCAATCCTGCACTAGATTCAAAAGTAATCTCTACAGTCGAGCCAATTTTGGCATAGTATTGATAGCCAAGCCATAATGTAATAACCATAGCAATAAAGGGTACTAGCCAAATGGTGGTCAGTATTTGAACGCCTCTGGACTCTTTGACTCTAGGAGCATTATATTTTCTCATAAAAATTTACCTTTTTATTAATCTGGTATCAAAAGAGAGTGCCGAGAGCATGGTAAAAAATACCATCAGTGCAAAAGCAGTGGCTCCTGCTCCTGGAACAATCTGTATGGCTGAAAAATGAATCAATACCGACAGTATGGTGACCACAAACACATCAACCATTGACCATGAGCCAACAGATTCGGTGATGTAAAAAAGTTTGTATTTGTCAATTTTGGATGATTTGACATTATACTCGGTTGAGATTAGAAGATAGATAATAAATATAAATTTTAAGATGGGAACAAAAACTGAAGCCAAGAGTATAATAATAGCAACAGGGTAAGAACCTGCCTCCCAAAGTACCATAATACCCCCAAGAATGGTATTTTCTTGGGTGACTCCTAGCTTTTTGGTAATTAATATGGGGTAAAAATTGGCAGGAAAGTAGAGAATAATAGCCGTCATAAGAAAAGCAAGGGTTCGGTTAAAACTAACATCTTTATGTTTGTAAATAAGCTCACCACATCGACGGCACTTTATCTCACCGATTTTGTCCAAATTAACAGCTTCACAAATAGGACAGCGTATGAGTTCATGATTGCTCATTTTTAACTCCGTAGATGCTTTCATAATATCTCCATAGCTCGTTAAATCGCATCTGTTTATTAATAATAATATCAAGTACAAGTAAGAGTATAAATGCTACAAATGCAACGCCTATCTCGATTTGTGCATAATCAAAGAGCTTAACCATCGAGACCAAAATAGAGATAAAAAATATATCAATCATACTCCAAGGAAGCAGTTTTGCTGTAAGAATCAGTAATCTTTTCACAAGGTATCCAGACCGTCGAAAGTGCATAAGCGTAAGAAGTAAAATAATTGAAACCAGTATGGCAAGTGGAAAAAGAAAAATAAGAAACCCCAGCATAATACCCATAAGGTAGAAGTGCTGTTCAAAAATTACAACAAACAGAGCCGTAAGATTAAGCTCTTGATAAATACCGTTAATATTAATGGTCATAATGGTAAAACTAAATGCCACCATCAAGGCAATAATGGCAGAGATACTTAGTGCCAAGGTGGTCTCTATAATATTGTGATGGTTTCTGTAAATAACACTACCACAATGTTTACAGAGTGCCTTGGTGTTGCGATGCAGTTTTATCTTCTTATGAAGGGTATGACACCGTTTACAGATAATGAGGTTGTCTAGTTTGTGCTTTTTCATAGGTAGAGTTATTATAGCAAGGTAAAATTAAAAGGTAGGTTTTTCTTTTTTATCTTGCAATCAAACAAAATATAATATAATAAAAAAAGGGGTCAACATCGGGTTACCTTGCCAAAGAATCGAGCAGTGATGTGTTGATATTTTGTCAATAAAAAACTAAATGAAAGATAAAAAAGATTACAATTAAATAAACAATGTAGGTAGGGAATCATTAAAACAAAATTTCAAAACTTCTTTCATCATTTTGGATATTTAGAGATGGAACAGTGCATAGAACTCTTCTCGGTATTTGGGGGAGTCGAGTCTACTTTAGAGTTGGATTTTTTTGATGACCTAGACTCGATTATCCGTTTTAACTTTGTGGATAAATATCAAGAGCTTCAAACGCTTATTTCACCATCGTATCTGCTAGAAGAGCCTTATCGTTACTTTCTAATTGCTATTGCTAGGGGTGATGGACGGCTCTCGAATGTATTTAGAAAAGCCAAAGTTAGAGATACCTTGGGGTGGCGTATTCTTAATGAGTTAACAGAGCTTGGGATTGTAGAGCTTGAAGCCTCAAGAGAAGCACCCCTCAAAAAATACCCCAATCAAAAACTAGAAAAATCTTTAAGAAGTTATAGAATAGAATCTAAAATTCGTTTTAAAACACCCTTTTATCGTTTTTGGTTTGGTTTTGTTGAACCCTATACCAAAGAGTTGTCCTTTAAACAAGCACAGCGATTTTTTGAAAATTTTGAACAGCACTTCTCGCGTTTGAACAGTTTGGTTTTTGAACAACTCTCTAATGAGCTACTTCATCTACACTTTCAAAATCATCTGATAACTTCGGGGAGTTATTGGGACAAGCACTCAGAATTTGATATTTTAGCCACTACCAAAGATGGTCGAAAGATATTGGGGGAGTGTAAATATAAAAATAAAAAAGTTTGTAAAAGTGAACTCTCTAAACTAAAGCAGAAAGCAGAGGTTTCAAATATTTCTGTCGATACCTATGTGCTTTTTTCTAAAAATGGATTTTCTAATGAGTTGATGCAGAGTAAAAAGCAGGGATTATTGCTCTTTGAACTAGAAGATTTTAAGGAGCTTTTGTAGTTTAATTACTTTTTTTTGCCCGTTCAATATTTTGCAGATGTTCTTGATAAGAGTGCGTAAAATCATGTACCCCTTCACTATTTCTCATAAAGTAAAGATAGTTGGTCTGTTTGGGATTCAGAGCCGATTTAATGGCTTGGATAGAGACGGAACAGACAGGGTAGGGTGGTAGCCCTTTATTGGCATAGGTGTTAAAACCACTGGTATCGGTTTTAATGCGTTTGGGGGTTACTTTAACATGAGAGTATTTCCCATAATTAAGTGTTCCATCCATCTGTAGTGGCATATCTATTTTTAGGCGATTGTAAACCACCGAAGCCACAATGGGCATTTCCTCGTTGTTTGCAGCCTCTTTCTGTACCACCGAGGCGATGGTAAGGTAACCTAACCACTCTTTTTTGTTATACTGTTTCAGCTCTTCTATGGCAAGTTTTTTATATTTTTTTTCACTCTCTTTAACCAAAAAACTAATAAGCTTCTCTTCTTTAATTCCTTTGGGAACATGGTAGGTATCGGGGATGATTCCTGCCTCTTTATAGTGACTATATTTGGTGTAATTTCCTTCAAGTTTGTCTATATTAAGATGCTGTTGTTTGGCAATGGCTTCTAAAAATATGGGGCGAGTCTCACCAGGAATAAGGGTAATAATCTCGATGGCTTCAGAAGCAGAGGTGAGCATATAAAGAAAATCTATACGGTTTATCACCCCTTTTTCTATCGCCAATTCACCACTTTTTGGTTGTCCAATGGCGACCAAAAGATAGGTATCAATAATCGAAAGTCGGTTTCCCTCTTTTTGTAGATGAGAAATGGTGTTGCTAACCGAGCCTTTAGGCAGTTTAATTGTCTTGGTGGTTACCATCATGGGAATGGTGATATAAAAGGTGATAGAGATAATAATAAGATGGACAATATACATCAAGAAATTCAATATTTTCATAGTAGCGATTATATCTAAAATTATGCTATTATTCTTTTATGATAAAATTTGTTTGCATGGTATTACCATTTTTTTTAATCGGATGTGCTCAGAAAACGCCCATAACGTGGGAGAAGAGAGTTATTAAAAGCAAGGTAAAACCTGTAGAACTCTCTTATCATGAATATGGAAAAGAAAACAGTGAAACGATTCTTTTTTTACACGGTTTTGGTGAGAGTCAACACACATGGCGTTTTTTATTAGATGATTTGTCCAAAGAGTATCATTTAATTACACTTGACCTTAAAGGTTTTGGTGAGTCACCTAAAACAGAAGATTCAGATTACTCGGTATATGACCAAGCCCAGTTGGTACAGCAGTTTATTAAAAAGCATAAGTTAAACAACATAACCATTGTGGGTCGCTCTTTTGGTGGGGGGGTTGCTCTTGTCTTAGCACTCATGCAAGAGGAAAAATTAATTGACAATAGAATTAAAAAAATGGTTCTAATTAACTCTATGTCGTATCAACAAAGGCTCCCCTCAATGATGCGAATATTACAAAAACCCATTATTGGCTATCTAGGAATTCATCTGCTTAGTGCCAACTGGATAGCCACCAAAGCCTATCAATTCTCTTTTTCTAATAATGAGCTAATTCCCCAAAGTAGCATTCGTTATGCTGCCCAGATGCTCTCTTTACCTTTGGCAAAGTATGCCTATTTAAAGACAGTCAACAGCATTATTCCTGATGATATTCTTAAGATGCAAAAGAGATATAAAAACATTAAAATCCCCACCCTAATTCTATGGGGAGAAGATGATGTATCAATTAGAATACGCATGGCATACAGGCTTCATCGAGCGTTACCAAACAGTCAACTAAAAATTTTAAAAGGCATTGGACACATGCCCCAAGAAGAGAAGCCTAAAGTGGTGATTGATGCGATTCGTACTTTTATGGAAGTGCGTTAATGAGCTAACGCAATACCAACATCTCTTTTATACCATATTCAATTTTTGACAACTCTTTTTTAGATAATGTGGCTATTTTCTCTCCTATTCTGCGTTTAGATACACTTCGTAGCTGTTCAATCATTGCATCACTATCTTTTTCTAGTCGCTCTCTTTTTTCTATTCGGATTCGTAATGGCTCTGCCTCATCTATCAGGTTTGTACTCATCGCTACCACTGTAACCAAGTCTAAAACAAGATTTAACTCTGTATCCGAGATAATAATGGCAGGTCTCACTTTCGCAACCTCTTCAGGTTTTTTTTGAGGATTGAAATTTACAAGTACAATGTCTCCTCTTTTATAATCCATCATCTAGTGACCCATTCAAATAACTATTTTCCATCTTTGCACTCTCTTTAATTTTTCTTGCTGATTCGAGCAATTTTTGTCTTTTGATATAAGTAAAAAACTCTTTAGCCAAATCTGTACCAATATAGATACCTAATCGTTTATGAGCTTTTTTATCTTCAATAATAAAACTATCATTTCCATTGATTCTAAGTAGAGATGGATTTCTTATAATCTCTCTGGTTCCATAAGTCATAGTCATGTCTATGTCACTCCTTTGTCAAACTTGTGTCATGTATTATAGCAATATCTTAGTATGAAGTCAATTATGGAAGAGTATCAATAACATTCACACTCAAAGGTGTCCAGTAGCTCATGCTTATGTTTGCTTCTCTTAAGGTGTCACCTGTCCATGTATTGCAGGTATTAATAAGGTGGTAGTGATTTAAAGCGTTATAAAATCCATCATGGTGGTTGTAGCCTTTATGATGGTAGGTAAAGTTGGTATCAAAACTCTTTAAGAGACTCTGCTCTATCTGTTGATACTGTTGGTGGTTAATGGGTATGGTTTTAACATTTTGAAACCCTTCTATCTTAGGATAATAACTAACGTGCATTAGTGAAGGGGTTGGGATAAAGAGTGCCTTAAGAGCCGTTAAGAGTTTTAGGTCATTCCATGAGGGGGTGTTCAGATAGGTCTCTTTATCGCCCCAACCAAAAGCAAGGTATCCTTTTGTGTGCTGTTGTACTATTTCAGGCAGAAGAGTCTGCCAATTATGGTTTGATGTTTGTAGGTTAATAACAATATCGCTGTGCATCTCATCATAAAGCAGATAAATGGTGTGGTTGCTCTTTTGAGTAGGAGTGTTCCCTTTAGAAGGAAAGAGCATAAAAAGATAAGCAACTATAAAGTAGACCCCTATGGTGGTTATTACGCTAATAAAGGCGTAAATTATCGGTTTTATGATTTTCATGGGTTTAAAATTATAGCGATTAGGCTATTTGATACTTTTTAAAACCAACAGAGCATCCCGATAGATAGGTTCATCAATAAATCCATATTCGTCATCCATAAAACCATGTTCACCTTTTTTAGAAGAGGCTTCAAAAACCTTTTTAATATGTTTGGCACGAATTATCTCTCTGTTATCAACTGAAAAAACTTCATTGGCAATCTGGACTTGAATTGGTCCCATACAGGCTTTGGTGGTAAAGCCCATCTTCTTTTCAAGTTCGCACCAAGCTCTAAAACCCTTGGTATCGTTGTATTCTTGAAACATAAAAGAGATAGGATTTAACCCTGCTATCTTGGCATCGACTAAGAATTTGCTAAGTATGTAGTGAATCGTAGGATTATCATGACTTACCAAAGATTGAGGTAAATCTAAAGAGGTTAATAGGTCAAGGATACCAATGTTTGCTGTTGTAAACCTAGGAGTGTCTGAAAAAGTGGCCAAAGCATGAAAAGCCTCTTTGGTCTCTAACGAGATATGAATCTCTTTTCTTTGGTCAAGTATTCTATCTATCTCTAAAACTTCCTCTTTGGTTTTAATCTTTGCCACGCGAATGGCATCGAAAGAGAATCTGTTTAAAAATTCAATCTCTTCTCTGCCTCCCTCATCTAATGGGTTGGTACGCACGATAATAAAACTTTTTGATGCTTTTAGATGTGAAAGAAACAGGGCAATATTAACAAGAGCCTCTTTTTTTCTGCTCGGAGCAATGGCATCTTCTAAGTTAAGTGTTATCATATCTGCATCTAAGTTGTCAATTCGATTAAGATGTTTGAGTCTTAGGGGATTTAGCATCATATTTGAGCGATATGATTTTTTGATGGCAGGGGGTTTTTGTTTATTGCCAAGATGTTGGAGTCGCTCTTCTATAGAGAGGTTTGTTATAGAGTCTAGTGAATTAAATATCATTTTTTATTTCCATTTTACTATTTTTTCAATACAATCATACCAAAATATAAGGAACACCATGAACAAACTAATCATATCGTCACTAATTATCGCTTTACCACTGGTCGCTATGTCGAAAAATGCAGAGAGTTATCAAGAGGCAACCAAGTCATGCCCTGCATATAATAATATGAAACACACGACCAATACCAATGATATTTCGTTAGAGTTGGGCAGAGAGTATCGAATTTTAGATCGAAAGAGGGGGCAGATATTGACCCTGATTAAAGGTGAAAGAATTGCTCAACGTTGGGTAGATGATGCCTGTTTTTCGGATAAACGTTTGGAGTCAAAAAAAGAGATAAAAGGTGCTAAATTAACTTCGGTATCGCAACCTAAAAGTAAACAGAACCTTTTGGCAATCTCTTGGCAGAATGCCTTTTGTCAAACCCATCAGCGTAAAAAAGAGTGTAGAAATATGAGTAAAAAAGATTTTGGAGCTTCTGAATTTGTGCTTCATGGGCTTTGGCCTCAGCCTCGGAACAATCAGTATTGTAATGTGAGTAAAAAAGAGGTGGGAATGGATAAAAATAGACAGTGGTATCGGTTGGCAAAACTTGACCTTACTTCTGGAACGAGAGAGAGACTTTCTCGGTTAATGCCTGGGTATGGTTCTAATTTGCATCGTCATGAGTGGGTAAAGCATGGAACTTGTTATGGAACCAATGCAAACAGTTATTATGTTGATTCTATGAATTTGATGACACAAGTTAATGATTCTAAAGTTGGGGCATTTTTTGAAAAGAATATTGGAAAAAGAGTAACGCTTAAAGAGGTACGAAAAATCTTTGATAACGAGTTTGGTAAAGGTGCAGGAGAGCATGTTACAATGAACTGTAGAAAAGGGTTAATTACCGAGTTATGGCTTCATTTAGGAAGTGGAAGTGATAAGCTAACGCATCTGCTTTCAAGAGGTGAACGACCTAAGAGTCGATGTCATAAAGGGATGATTGACGAAGTTGGTTATTAACTAGATACTGCTACGGAAACGGAGCGTTCACTCCCGAACAACGGAGGCGAAGCCTTCCGATTCCAAGATTATACATAGTGTTGGTTGCTGTTCTCCCACATATAATAGCCTTCGAGTTCATGCTCTTCTACGATAGATTTTTGTAGAAATTCAGGATTCCATCGTTTGATATTAACATGTGTCAGTGGTGAGTGGCAGATACCTACCAATGCAGAATTATTGTTTTTAGAGGTGGTGTTGATAAAAAGTTGACCCTCATCAATGTTTGAAGGTTTATCAAAATATAGATTTGAGTACATACAGACATGAATACCTTTGGGTTTAACCTTTAGTATTTTAATAATGCCATATTGCCCTTTGTTTGGAATGGTGTAGAGTTCACCTTCTTTGCATTTAAACGTTTTTTTTCTTTTTTTAAATAGTCTATTTAACATTTATAATTCCCATGTTATAGTTTGTTGAGAGGTATTATAGGCAAAGGTAACATTTAAATCTATTAAACTCTTATCTTATATTGTAGTCTTAAATTTATATGAAGCATTACTGTTTTTTACATATCCAAAATTTTTGAAAGCTTCCGATACTCTTCACAACTTTTTAAGAGATTTTGATGGGTATTACTACAGACAATATTTCCATCTTTAAAGACCAAAATGGTATCGGCATGTTCAATGGTGCTAAGTCGGTGGGCTACGGTGATGCTAATCATCTCATTTTTAAGTGATTCAAGTGCTTTTTGAATAAGTGCTTCACTTTTGTTATCAAGTGCCGAAGTTGCTTCATCGAGTATGAGTACATGGGGTTTTTTATACAAAGCACGTGCCAGTGCAATACGTTGTCTCTGTCCACCTGAAAGGTTGTTCCCACTTTCACTTAGCATGGTGTTTATACCATTTTTTAGCTTTTCTACAAATTCTAAAGCGTGTGCCTTTTGAAGGGCTTCCATTACTCTATTCTCATCAATCTCTTCGCCGTAAGCAATATTTTGAGCAATGGTATCGTTAAAAATATAGATATGTTGGGTAACATAAGCGATATTTTTATGCAGTGATTCAAGGGTAAGGTCTTGGCTGTTCTTGCCATTGATTAAGATAGAACCACTGCTTGGGTCATAAAAACGCACCAATAGGTTAACAAACGAGCTTTTACCTGCACCACTATCTCCAACCAGTGCAATGGTCTCTCCTTGTTTCATAACAATAGAGAGATTGTTAAGTGCCGTATGCTCACCATAGTTTAAAGAGACCCCTTTAAACTCTATTTGGGTGATATTTTTATTAAGCGTTTGAGTCCCAGAGGTAATGGTGGGTTGTAGATTAAGTAGTTCAAACATACGCTCATTGGCAACCACGGCATCTTGTGCTTTGTTGTATAGCGTCGAGATACGTTTAATAGGAGTATAGAGCATAAAAAGAGCCGTGGCAAAGGCAAAGAAAGCCCCAACACTCATTCGCCCCTCTATGACTTCGGTACCACCAATATAGATAACCAATCCAATGGCAACTGAACCCAAGACCTCCATAATGGGAGAGGTGAGGGCATTGACTTTAACCTGTTTAATTAGGTAGGTAAAGACATTTTGATTCTCTTTGGCAAATTTTTTACCCTCGATGGCTTGGGTGGAGTTGGATTTTATAACCTCAATATTCGAGAATATCTCACCTAAACGGCTGGTCATGTTCGAGGTACTCTCTTGGGAAAGTTTGGAGTATTTTTTCATTTTTTTAGCCAATTTACTTAAAGGAAAAATAGCCAAAGGCATAATAATTAAAAAATAAAATGCCAACTTAGGAGACTCATAAATCACATAGCCAGTTAGAGCAAGAATGGTTAAACTTTCTCGAATTAGATTGGGTATCATCGAGGTAACCACGGTCTGAATACGTGTAATATCATTAGTAATACGTGAAAGTATCTCACCACTGTGCATGTTCTGAAAAAACTGTATATCTTGATGGGTGAGGTGATTGACCAGATTATTACGTAGTTTTTTCACCACATCTAGCCCAATATAGGACATGTAATAGGTTTGAATATATTGTCCTGAACCTTTAAGAAAAAATACACCCATAAGCAGAAAGGGAATAATTGCCAACATGCTCTCATCTTTGGCAACAAACACATCATCAAGAACAGGTTTAATAAGTTGTGCTGTTCCTGCCGTTCCAATGGCAACAGCAAACATACCGATGATGGCAAAGGTAAACTGTTTTTTATAACCGATGAGGTAGGGTAGATACTGTTTTAGTAGCTCTTTCATCTCTTTTTTTACTCCGTTGAATTAAGGCGAGGCTAAAGCCGTCGGTTCCTATTCTGCAATTTACATTTTCGGAATCGGCGTGTTTACACCCAAACTATTTTGTTCAAAAAAAGCTTATTTTTCTACCTCTGTAATCTGTGCAAGTATCTCAAAAAAGTTAGGAAACGAGGTATCAATACAAGCTGTATCTTTAATGGTCATACCACAAAGAACTCCTGCTATGGCAAAACTCATGGCAATTCGATGGTCACCATAACTGTTAACTGTCGTTGATGTTAATGCTCCACCAATTATTTCATATCCATCTTGATGCTCAATGGTCTCAATTGAACAGTTATTGAGTGCTTTGAGTACAACCGATATTCTATCGCTCTCTTTAACCCGTAACTCTTCGGCATTTTTAACCATGCTGGTTCCATTTGCGACTGCCATCGCAATCGAGAGGGCAGGGAGTTCATCAATTAACCATGCAATATTCTTCTCAACCGTTACGGCATTAAGCTTTCCATTGTAGGCAATAGAAATGTCACCAATAGGTTCATAGATGTTCTCTTTTTCTATAAACTCAATGGTTGCACCCATCTTTTGCAATACTTTATAGGCTTCGATACGGGTAGGGTTAAGCGTTACATTTTTAATAACAGTTTTGCTATTGGGGGTAATGGCAGAGGCAACAGCAAAGAAAAAACCACTCGAAGGGTCAGCAGGTACGGTAATATTTAGTGGCTTAAGAGGTTTTGTTATTGGTTCTATCTCTATCCACCCCTCTGTATTAAGGGTAATATTAGCACCCATACCGTTTAACATTCGTTCAGTGTGATCTCGCGAGAGTAGATTCTCTTTGTAATGGCTGGTTTTGTCGGCTTGAATTCCTGCTAAAATTAGGGCTGATTTCACTTGTGCAGAGTCAATAGGCGAGTGGTAACGAAACGACTGTAAATCCCCACCACGAATGGCAAGGGGGGCAAGGTTTCCATTTTCTCGACCATCAATGTTTGCACCAATACTACGTAAAGGGTCAGCAACTCTTTTCATGGGTCGGCTTCGTAGATACTTGTCGCCTGTCAAGATAAAAGAGCCTTCAATTCCTGAAAGCAGTCCTGCATAGAGTCTCATACCTGTTCCTGCATTACCACAATCTAAAATATCGTTTGGTTCTGTCAGTTTTTTTGGTGGGGTGATATGTATGTTTCCACCTTCTCTTTTAACAATAGCTCCTAGTTGCTCGGCAATAGAGAGCGATGCCAAGGTATCTTCACCCAAAAGAAAATTTTTGATGCTGGATGGCTGGTCACTTAAAAGTGAGAACATGGCACATCGGTGTGATATAGACTTATCTGGGGCAATGTCGTCACACTCTAACAAAAAGGGTTTAGAGTGTGGAGATATATTGGCTATTCTCATCTAAGTGTCGCACCATACTGCTCTTTTAGAGCGTTGATAATCTGATTAACACTCTGTTCAATTTGAGCATCTTCTAGTGTACTCTCTAGTGATTGAAGAAAGAGACGAATGGTCAAACTTTTTTGTTCTTTAAGAGATTCATCTTCATAAATATCAACAGGATAGTATTTTTTAAGCAGAGGAAGCTTTAGAGCCTCAATGGCAGTTGATACTTGGTCATATGGCAAGTTCTTATCAATTACCAAGCTTAAATCTTTGTAGACCCCTTGAAACTTAGAGATAGGATGAGCATTAATATGTTTAGGAATAAGTGCATCAAAAGAGATTTCAGCAATAAATGTTTGACTCAAATCGAACGCTTCTGCTACGGTAGGGTGCAGTTTAGAGATAAATCCACACATCTCATTATCAATAATAATATCAGCTGATTGATACGGGTGAATAAGACCATTCTGTTCAGTACCTGCTCTAAGTTCAAAGTTACCTATTATTGCCGAGAGTTTTTTAGTAAAGGTCTCAAAGTCAATATTTTCTGGTTTTCCGTGGTTACTAATATTCTCTGACTCTTGTTGCCCCGAAAAGATAAGGCTTAAGACCTCTCTCTCTTCACGGTTCTCATTAAAAATAGTACCTATCTCAAAAAGAGCTATTGATTTTTTAGAGTAGCTAACATTACGTTTTCCTGCGTTTAGTAGGTTAATAAGAATGGTGCTTCTAAGTGTGTTCAAATCTTCTGTAATGGGGTTGATAATGTCCAACTCCTCTTTAATAAGAGGAAAGTTGTACTTCTCTAACAGTGATTTATCGCTAAATGCGTATGAGATAGATTCATAAAAACCATTGGCAACAGCACGATTTCTTAGTGCTTTTTTAGCATAGTAACGATGGGTGGTGGCATTGGTTCGTTGTGCTTCAGAAAATTTAAGTGGAATGGCATCAATATTGTTAATACCTATAATACGTACAATCTCTTCGGTAATGTCTTGAATGTTCTCGATGTCGTGTCTAAAATGGGGTACAGTTACACCAAAGGTATCTTCTCCTGCTACTTGAACTTTGAATTCAAGTGACATCAAAATGCTTAAAATAGTTGATTTATTAATCTCTTTTCCAATTAAACTTGAAATTTCATTGGTATTTATGGTAATAATGCTTGGTTCAACCTCTTCTTCTACAGAGAGGGATCCATCAAAAAAGATACACCTTGTATAGCTCTCTAAAAGATAGGTTAAGTAACGAAGACCCAATGAAAGATTGGGTTCACTACCTCTTGAAGTGTTGTAGTAGAGTTCATCGGTTTTTAGACCTTGCAGGGCAACAGCATCGACTAAAACATTGGGGTTAATATAACTGGCTTCAAAGAGTACCTTGGTGGTTTTCTCATCGGCTCTGGTTACTTCATTTTGTGAAACTCCCAGTGTCGAAAAGTAGGTTCCATTGGCTTCAATTTTGGTTAAACCCTCTTCTGTAGAGGCAGTAAGAATGATTTTATCATCCTCTTCAATCAGCATATGGCGTGTTTTATAGGCACGTAGAATAACTCCTGTACTGTGGGTTACATACTTAATAACATTCTCTAAGGTATTTTTTTGAAGTTCATTACTAAAGGCAAGACGTAACGAGACAAGTAAAGAGGTGTATATCTCTTCTACATCAGCCATAATGAATTTTAAAGAGCCATTAATTTTGCTGGGTGCTTTAAGTTGTGCCACACGTGCTAGTCCAATTTTCTCTTGGTTTAGGCTTTGGTACTCTAGTGATTTTAGTTGAATATCCAAGGCTGCACCCAAATCACGTGCCACACCATAAATACTAAGGCAGTCACCACGGTTGGCAGTTAGCTCAATTTCTATAACGGTATCGGCAACTTTTTCATAGCTGTTTAACTCTTTTCCAATAATCAGTTCACCAATACTCTCATCGAGTATCATAATCCCATTACCCATCTCAGGTAGACCAAGTTCCGAAGCAGAACAGACCATCCCTTCGCTATTAACACCACGAAGTTTGGCATGTTTTATCTCAAAATCACCACCAATCATTGCCCCGATAGTTGCCACGGCAACATACTCGGCATCTACCACGTTATTGGCTCCACAAACAATCTGTCGTGTTGCACTTCCTACATCAATTTGACAAACAGTAAGTTTATCGGCATCAGGGTGTTTTTCACAAGATAAAATTTTTCCGACCACAATTTTTTCGGGAATGGTATGGCTTTTAATGCTGTCAACTTCTAACCCAATGGCGTTAAATGTTTCGTAAAGTTTATCGTTGCTTACATCACTTATATCTATAAAGTTATCTAACCATGTTCGTGTAATAATCATCTAAACTGCTCCAGTAGTCTTGTATCTCCTTCAAATAGCATCCTAAGATCAGGTACTTTGTGTAACAACATTGCAAATCTCTCGACACCCAATCCAAAGGCGTAACCCGAGACATTTTCATACTTGACTGATTTGAAAACATTGGGGTCAACAATTCCACAGCCCAGTACCTCTAGCCATCCTGTATGTGAACATACTCGACACCCTTTGCCTTCGCAGAAGATACAAGAGATGTCTACCTCGGCAGATGGCTCGGTAAACGGAAAGAAGCTGGGTCTAAAGCGTATCTCGACATCACCAAACATGTAGTGCAAAAAGTCAGAAAGAATCGCTTTTAGGTTGGCAAAACTTACTTCACCTTTAGGTTCTACTACCAATCCCTCTACTTGATGAAACATCGGTGTGTGGGTAATGTCGTAATCTTTTCTAAAAACTGCACCTGGAGCAATCATACGAATGGGTGGTTGGGTCTGCAACATGGTACGAATCTGTACAGGAGAGGTGTGGGTTCTAAGCACTCCCCCATCTTTACAAAAGAACGTATCTTGCATGTCCCGTGCAGGGTGGTTTTTAGGAAGGTTTAAAGCTTCAAAGTTGTGGAAATCATCTTCTATTTTTGGACCATCTTCTATCGAGAAGTTTAGGGCAATAAAATAGTCAATAATCTTATCCATTGTTGCCATAACAGGGTGCAATGCCCCCTTGGCTTCTAAAGAGCTATAGAGTGAGACATCAATGGCTTCTGCTTTTAATATCTTCTCTATCTCTTGCTTTTTAAGCAGTGCATATTTCTCATCATAAAGCTTTTGAAGGTTGGCTTTACTTTGGTTTAGCCCCTCTGCAAATGCTTTTTTTTCTGGACCTGGTACATCTTTTAATTTTTTAAATTCGGCGGTTAAAGCACCTTTTTTTCCAAAAAGTTCAATACGGGTTTTTTCTAATGTTTCAAGTGAATTTACTTGAGTGATTTTATCTTCTAAATGTTTCAAAATAACCTCTGTTCAATTATTTTATATTTTGTGAGATTTTATCAGAAATATACTAAATAGTGGGATTGAATGTGTTATAATTTATCAATTTTTTTTAAAGAAGGAGATGCCATGTGCATTTTTTGTAAGATTGTAGAGGGTGAAATCCCAAGTAACAAGATATTAGAGAGTGATGATTTTATCGCCTTTCACGATTTATACCCTAAAGCACCCATTCATATATTGATTATTCCTAAAGAGCATGTTGATTGTTTTCAAAATGTATCTGCCTCAATTATGGCAGGGCTTACCCCTTTTATTCAAGAGGTTGCGACACTGATGGGCGTGGATAAGAGTGGATATAGGCTAATTACCAATAATGGCGAGGATGGAGCTCAAGAGATTAAGCACTTGCATTTTCATCTTTTGGGTGGTACTAAGTTAAAGTGGGATCATCTTCACGAAGATAGTCATAAAAGCCTGTAGGCATTAAAATAAGGAAAGTATTAAAAAATGAATTTAGAAACATTAGATAAACAGTATGTGTTGCAGACCTATGCACGAAATTATACCAACTTTGTAAAAGGGGTAAGTTCAACACTATTTGATGAGCAGGGGAGAGAGTATATTGATTTTGCTTCAGGTATTGGAGTAAACAGCGTGGGGCATGGTCATCCTATTTTGGTAGAAGCGATTGCCAATCAAGCAAAAAAAATAATTCACATTTCTAATTTACAAGTTATTGAGCCACAAGTCAAACTGGCAGAGCAGATTTGTAAATTAAGTAACTATGATGGAGCCATCTTTTTTGCAAACTCAGGAGCAGAAGCCAATGAGGGTGCAATTAAAATAGCCAGAAAGTATGGTGAGACCAAATTTGATAAAAAAAGATATAAAGTCATTACCCTTGAACACTCGTTTCACGGGCGAACCATTACCACGGTTAAAGCCACAGGGCAAGAGAGTTTTCATACGCCACACTTTTCACCCTATCCTGATGGGTTCTCATATGTCAACGAGATAGAGAGCATTTATGGGCAGGTTGATGATGAAACGGTAGCTGTACTTATTGAGCTTGTTCAAGGTGAAGGGGGAATCGAACCCTTTGAAAAAGAGCAAGTTCAAGCATTGGCCAAGTTTTTGAAAGAGAAAAATATTTTACTAATTGTCGATGAGGTACAAACAGGCGTATTTAGAACAGGAAAAATGTTGGCATCTAACCATTATGAGATAGAACCCGATATTGTTACCTTGGCAAAAGGTCTAGGTGGTGGTGTTCCCATTGGTGCAGTAATGACCAAGCATAAAGATATTTTAACCTTTGGTGATCACGGAAGTACCTTTGGTGGAAACTACTTAAGCTCTTCGGCAGGATTGGCTGTACTAGATGTTTTAAGTATTCTGCATGATAGTGGTGTTTTAGCCAAAACCTTAAGCTATTTTGAGCATAAAGTTAAAGTTATTGCCCATAACTATAATCATCTTTTTGAAAAAGAGGTAGGATTAGGATTAATGCGTGGGCTTCGTGCCAAAGATTCCAATATTGTCTCGTCTGTTTTAGAAAATAGCATGAATGAGGGGTTAATTATTTTAAAAGCAGGTCGAAATACAGTACGATTTTTGCCATCACTCACCATTACTACAGATGAGATAGATGAAGGGTTTAGACGTTTTGAAAAAGCTATTGCTTCTATCTAGTCTGCCTATTATTTTATTAGCAGGAGAGCTTTCTGATGTGCTTTCTGCCGATAAAAGTAAGCTACTAGAGTATAAGCGTGAACAAAATTCAGAGCAGAGCCATCAACTGGAAAACTCGTGGATTAATCCAATACGAATACAGTATTCAAAAACCTACTCTAGTCAATATCCCCGTACCATTGGTTTAGATCAGTTTGTTATCTCTGTTGACCAACCTATCTTTAAGATGGGTGGGATATGGAGTGCCATGAAGTATGCTGTGGCTTTAGGAAAAGCCAATGCCTTAGAGATAGAGATTCAGAAACAGGGCATGATTACCCAAGCCTATACTCTGCTTTATAATCTTAAAAAAGCCCAACTTCAAGAGCAAAAATTGGGTTTTATGATTCAAAATGATGAACTAGAGATAGGTATTCAAAAAGAGAGTTATGATGCTGGTTTAAGTAATCGAACACTCTATGATCAAGCGTTGCTTAAACGTAATCAAGACATTACGGCAAACCTAGAGACGCAGATGAGTATGGTCAAGCTACAAAATGAGTTTTCTCTGTTGAGTGATGAAAATACAGAAGCCTTTGAGTTGCCACATTTTACGCTGATACAACAAGCCGACTACGAAGTGGGACAGCTAGAGTTACAGCGTGACCGATTTCGTATTGAAGAGAAGCGATACAACTATCGTATGATATGGACAAAATACCTTCCGGAACTCTCGATTACGGGCAGATATGTTGATGAAGATTTGAACCCTATGTTTGTTGGGGGGAATCTGAACCGACAATATTACACTTATGGTTTTAGAGTCTCTTTGCCCATTAGCATTACAGCAAAAAACGATATAAACAGTAATAAAATTATCTATTTAGAGTCAAAAATTAATTTTGATGAGCAGAAAAAAAAGGTAATTAACAGTTACAAGCTTGTTAAGAAAAAGTTAGAGATTATCGACAAAAAGATAGCCCTCTCGAAAGAGGATGCCACCCATTATGAGAGCATGTTGATTACAACACAAGAGCTAGAAGCGATTGGGGACAAGACCAATTACGATACCCAAATTATCGCCAACACCCTAAAAGTAAGAGAGTTAGACCAGAGCATTTACGCGATTGATGCCCAGTTGGAGTTGTTGGAGCTTTACTCTAAGGTTTCTGGGGCAATTTAGTTGCTACAGAAAATTTTGTATCTTACCCTACAATCTCTCTTAAAGACGCTTCGGCTGAAATAATCGCCTCTTCAATCATGCCATCACTGGTTGCTACAGAGATAAATCCTGTTTCAAATGAAGAACATGCCAAGTAGACACCTTTTTCTAGCATTTTACCGTGGAACTTTCCAAACAGTTCGGTATCATTCGCCAGTGCATCATCAAAGTTTTTAACAACTTTATCTGAAAAGAAGAACCCAAACATAGAGCCTCTTACTTCGGTTACCATGGGGATATTTACTTTATCAGAAGCCGATTTAAACCCTTCCATTAGTCGTTTTGCTCTTTTTTCTAGGGTTGCATAAATTTCAGGGGTGGCTTTGAGCTTTTCTAAACTTGCTAGTCCTGCTGACATGGCAATGGGGTTACCCGATAGGGTTCCTGCTTGGTATATTGGCCCATCTGGCGAGAGTTGATTCATGATTTTAGCAGACGCACCAAAAGCACCTACAGGCATACCTGCACCGATGACTTTTCCAAGAGTAACAATATCTGGTCTGACCGAAGTAATGCCTTGGGCTCCTGTTAACGAGGCTCTAAAACCACTCATAACTTCATCAAAGATTAGTAAGGCTCCATACTGGTCACACAGCTCTCTAAGCTCTTGTAAAAATGGTTCATCGGCTGGAACCAGACCCATATTTCCTGCAATTGGCTCGATAATAATTGATGAGACACCATTTTGGCTCTCTTGGAAACATTTTTTTACGCTATCTATATCGTTATAAGTTGCCAGTAGTGTGTGTTTGGTTAAATCAGCAGGTACACCTGGGCTTGATGGGCTTCCAAAGGTTGCCATACCACTTCCTGCTTGAACGAGTAGAGAGTCAGCATGACCGTGGTAACAGCCTGTAAACTTAATAAAATCATCACGTTTGGTGTATCCCCGAGCAAGACGAATGGCAGACATGACCGCTTCGGTACCTGAACTTACAAATCGTACTTTTTCGATACTATCAAACATCTCTACAATGTGGGTTGCCAGTTTGGTTTCGGTAAGGGTAGGGGCTCCAAAGCTTAGACCATTTTTAACAGCATCAATCACGGCTTGTTCTACATCTTTGTCGGCATGTCCTAAAATAAGTGGTCCCCAGCTCTGAACAAAGTCAATGTATCGGTTTCCATCAATATCAATAAGGTGTCCACCCTCTCCTTTGGCGATAAATGGTGGGGTTCCCCCAACGCTAGAAAATGCTCGAACAGGAGAGTCAACTCCACCAGGAATTACGGCATACGCCTCTTTAAATGCTATTTCACTTTTTTCATAACTCATTTTTTACTAATCCTAAATAAATTTTTTTTGATTATACTATCTTTCATATTTTAGATTTCTTGATAAGGGGGAGCAATGAGGAGTTTCATTGCATTTATAATCACTGTCACTCTTTATCTATTGCTCATTTGGCTCTATCTTAGTAATTTTAAAGCAATAGTTGTTCCTAAAACTTTACCCAATAAAGATGTAATTAAAATTGATATACACCATTTGCCTCTGCCCCCAAAAGTGGAACCTAAAAAAGTAGAACCGATTATAGAAGCCCCTAAAAAAATAATTCCACCTAAAAAAATAGAAAAAAAGGTGGTTAAGAAACCCAAAAAGAAGCCAATTGTAAAGAAAAAACCAAAAGAGCAACCCAAGAAAAAAAAGGTCGAAAAGAAAGAGGTTAAAAAGAGCGTAATTAAGCCCAAAAAACCTAAAATTACTATGACTAAAAAGAAAGAAAGTAACTTTATTGAAGCGTCTGAAATGATATATATTCCAGACCCCATGATTAAAACGACAACGCAACCCATTGAAGATGATTTGTCCTCTTTGTTAAATTTTCATGCCCAGCCCCAACCTAAAATAAATAATCATTACCCTAGTCCTAAAGTTAAACAGCTCTATGGTAGTGAGTTTCATGGTTATACACCAGCTCAAAAAAAGTTTATTGAAAAAAACTTGGATTCTATTCACAAAATTACGCAAAATGTCTTGTGGCGAAGGGGTTACCCTGGGGGAGCAGTGAGTGCTAGAACAGGTCAAGAGGGGCAAAATATTGTCTCATTTTATCTGCACCCCAACGGAGATATTAGTGGATTGCATTTGAAAAAAAAGGTGGGCTATAGAAGTTTAGACGACAATACCCTAGAGACGATTAAATCAGCCTATAAAGATTACCCGTACCCCAGTGAGAAAACCAAAATGATTTTTTATGTGGAGTATTCTATTTTTGGATATTAAATTGCTCAAAAGATTTATTGGCTAGAATATGCCCAATAATTTTGATAAAAAGGTTGTAACGTGAGTATAGATAAAGTATTGTTAAACAGAGCCGAGGGAAAGTGTGAACTTTGTGGTTCTACAGAGGAGTTAAGTGCCTATGAAGTGGAACCTAAAAATGAGGCAATTGTTGTTTGTGCTATCTGTTTAGATTTAATAGAAGAGCCAACAGCCAACCCCAACCATTGGCACTGTTTAAGTGATAGTATGTGGAGCGAAGAACCAGCCATTCAGGTGATGGCATACCGTCTTTTGACCAAATTGGGTTCACAAGACCAACTAGAGATGCTCTACTTAGAACCCGAAGTACAACAGTGGGCAGAAGAGGGCTTAGAAGACCCCAACCAAGAGCCAACACGAGACAGCAATGGTACGATTTTAAATGCAGGTGATTCGGTCTCGATTATTAAAGATTTGGTGGTTAAAGGGGCAGGATTTACAGCCAAGCAGGGAACCACGGTTAAAAATATTCATATTGCCAATTCCGAAGCAATAGAGGGGCGAGTCAACGGTACACGAATTGTTTTGCTTTCTAAGTTTTTGAAGAGGTTGTAGAGTTATCTTTTACTAAATTTTTTGTGTAAACACGCCGATTCCGAAAATGCAGATTGCATATACGGAACCGATGGCTTCAGCCTCGTTAATTCATTGGCATTACTTTATAGTCAGGGAATAGTCTAAATATCGGTCTTTTGCCACAGCCCTGCTTTGCCCCAATATCTTTCTTTAATATCAGGCATATCTCTTCTAAGTATGAACACCTTTTGATAAACTATTGACATAGTATCGTTAATTTGGTAAAATATCAATAGCACACCATAACTCCTCTAACCAAATCTGCATACCTGCATCGCTGGGCATTTTCCAGTCGGTACGGGGGCTTAAGTTGATGGTTCCTACTTTGGGACCATCAGGCATACAAGAGCGTTTGAACTGTTGGGTGAAGAATCTCCATAAAAAGAGTTTGAGCCATTTTTTAATCTCCTCTTCTTTATATTTTTCAAAGGCATGGTTGGCTAGAAAGAGAATTTTTGAGGGTTTGGCTCCATATTTAATAAAATGGTACAAAAAGAAATCGTGTAACTCATAGGGTCCAATAATGGATTCGGTCTCTTGGACGATATTATCATCGTTATGGGGCAGAAGTTCAGGGCTAATAGGAGTGTCTAAGATGTCCTCTATAAGATGAGCAATTTTTTCATTGCTTTTAAAATACTCAATTACATATTGAATAAGGGTTTTAGGAATACCTGAATTTAGGGCATACATGCTCATGTGGTCACCATTGTAGGTACTCCACCCAAGGGCTATTTCGCTTAAGTCTCCTGTACCAATAACCAATCCTCCCTCTCGGTTGGCTGTGTTCATCAGGATACTAGTTCTAGCACGTGCTTGAACGTTTTCATAGGTAACCGAGAGGTCGTTAGGGTTGTGTCCTATTGCTTCAAACTCTGTTAAAGCAAGTTTGGTAATATTGATGGTTCTTAGGGTAACGTTTAGGGCTTCACAGAGTTGAGTGGCGTTGTTTTTGGTACGGCTAGTAGTACCAAACCCTGGCATGGTGATGGCAATAATATTTTTGGTATTCCAACCCATTATTTCAAACGCTTTGTGGGTCGAGAGCAGGGCAAGGGTAGAGTCCAATCCCCCAGAGATACCAATGATGGCTTTTTTAATATGGGCATGGGTCATACGTTTAATCAGTCCATGAGCTTGAATATTAACAATCTCTTCACAACGATGAGCCTTCTCTTGGTAAACAGAAGGAACAAAAGGCATGGGGTTAATAAAACGTTGAAGCTCTTTTAAAGTAGGAGTAGGAGCAATATTAATGGTTCGTGTTGGTTTTTGTCGTCCGTCACAATAGCTCGATTCACTTAGGCGTAACCATCGAAGGCGTTGTAGGTCTATATCGGCAGTAGTAAGGCTGTTTTCCATTAAGAAACGTCTGTTTTGAGCCAAAGTAGACCCGTATTCGCAGATAATGGCATGACCTCCAAAAACAGTATCGGTGGTGGACTCTCCGACTCCTGCTGATGTGTAGACATATGCTCCCATACATCTAGCACTTTGAGTACGTACCAACTCTTCTCGATATTCAGCTTTTCCAATAAGTTCATTACTTGCACTAAGATTAAAAATAAGGTTGGCTCCATTGTTTGCCATGTGGTTACTAGGTGGTGTAACTGCCCAAAGGTCTTCGCAAATTTCTATACCAAAGAGCATCTCTTGGTTGTCACTAAAGAGTAGATCAACACCAAAGGGTACTTCTTGATTTAAAAAAGAGATGCTCTGTTTTACAATATCTCGCCCTGATATAAATTGTCGTTTTTCATAAAACTCTTTTTTATTAGGAAGATAGCTTTTGGGAACAATACCAAGTAGAGTACCTTGTTGAATGACTACGGCACAGTTATAGAGTCGATCATTGACAATAAGTGATATACCTATAATGGCAACCGTAGATATATTTTTAGAGGCTTCTAAAACACTCTTTAAAGCCACATTTTGACTCTGAAAAAGCATTTGATTAAAAAAAAGGTCAGAAGCAGTGTAGCCTGTTAAGGTTAATTCAGGAAAAACAACCACCGATACTTGTTTTTGATACGCTTCGTTAAGTAGGGCAGTGACCTCTTGGGCATTGGTATGAGGGTTTGCCACCACTGTTTTGTTAACAGCTGAAGCGAGTCTATAAAATCCGTGCATAATTTTCCTTCACATCTAAAAAAATAATAGAAAGAAATATATCCTACTTTGCTTAAAGGTGAGAAAAACTATTGAAGATAAAAGATTTTATTTAGATACTTAATTTTTTTTGATGAAATTACTTTAATGGCATCAAAATACTGCTTGGTAAAAAGTTTTCCATTTTTCTTGGTGTATTGACCTTTTAATAGAAAGGCTTGACCCCATGACTGTTTTTTGTTTAACAACTCTGTTAAGTTAGAAGACTTCATCTCGCTGGGTGTTAAGCTTGTGGCTTTGTTGGTATGTAGGTGATAGTAGGCTCCACCTTTGGTTAAAAGCATGAAATGGTGGGAATCAGCGACCTTATCACTACGGTATACTTTATCATAACTAATCGTGGTATTAGAGATAGGTCCTGCAAAAATTTGGGTGCTAAATAGAAATAGCATTGTCAATAATTTAAGGGTTAAAAATAGTTTTTTCATAGCTTCTCCATTTATTTTTCAATCAAATTATATCAATCAACAACTAATTTGTTAATTAATCTTAAAATAAGTATAGCATAGAAAAATTTTAAAAAAGAGTGAAGTTATAAAACTTTTGAAAAAAAGTCTTTAAGTTGTTTATTTTAGTTTTCTTTTACTTTATAGCTAATTTTGGAGATTCGTTTTAAACAGAAAATAATAATTTTGTCAAAAAAAGAGCTTTTTACTCTATCTTTGGAGAGGGAATACCCAGATAAAATCCTTGAGAGTAGTCGGCTCCTAACTCTTTAACGATATGATGTACTTCGTGATTATGAACAAACTCCACAATGGTTTTACGTTTTAATTTTTTAGAGAAGCTAATAATTGCTTCGGTAATAATTTTAGAGTTCTCATCGGTATCTATATTTTTAATAAGGCTTCCATCTATTTTAATATAATCGGCATCAATATTAAGAATATGTTCAAAATTGGCATATCCCGAACCAAAATCATCAATGGCAATTTGTGCTTTGTATTGTCTTACATATTTTATAAATTTATTGATTATTTTATAGTCTGCAATCTCTTGGGATTCGGTTATTTCAAAAATAACGCGACTGGGGTTGACATAACTCTCTAGTTTTTGATAAATATAGTTGGTGGTCTCTTCAGAGAGTATATCTTCGATGGTGAGGTTGACCGAGAACTGATACGTAGGGAACTTTTTAAAGGCTTCAAAGGTTTTATCAATGACTATTTTGGTAATTTGTGGATAGATTTTTGCTTTTCGGGCGATTTCTAAAAAGAAAAATGGAGAAATAGCTTGACCATCTTTATCTATCAGTCTGACAAGTGATTCAAATTTTGTTGCTTTGCTGGTAGAATGATTATCGAAGATAGGCTGATAGTAACAGACAATTCTATCTTCGTTTATTGCCTCTTTGATTCTTTTAATCCACTCTATATTGTGGGCATAATCTTCATTTTTTCTCATACTGTGGTGAAATAGCAAAAACTTTTTATGCTCTTTTTTGGCTTTTTTACGGGCAATATTACTGTATAAAATAAGTTTTTGGTAATCATCATTCACATAATAGGTGGCAGCCCCTGCACTAACCGAGATAGCAATACGATTCTTTCGTTCTGAATCTTGATTGATAACTTTTTTCTCGATGTTCTCTATCATCTCTTCAAAAAAGTATTGAAGATTGTCTCTTGATAAGTACCCCTCTTCAAAGAGTAGAATAAATTGGTCACTTTCAAGTTTATAGAGTCTAAATCGGTTCTCTTCTCTCATTTGGGTTAATATTTGTGTAAGACGCAGAAGAATATTGTCCCCTTCTAGTTCACCATAAAAATCATTAAATCCTGAAAAATCATCAATATTCAAGTAAAAAATAATAGGTTTTATAGCACTTCTTAAATCTTCAAGTAGTTGATTTCGATTGGGAAGACCTGTTAAGAGGTCGGTTCTCTGTTTTTTTATCTCTTCTTTGTTCTCTTCAAGTTCGGTAATGTCATGTCTAACAGCGACATACTCTCTAATCTCACCTAGGTTATCTAGGATAGGAATAATGGTGGCATTAACAATGTAGTAGCTTCCATCTTTCTTTTTGTTTTTGACAATTCCTTTCCATATCTGTTTATTTTTAATGGTTTTCCACATATCTCTAAAAGCAGATTTGGGTACATCAGGGTGTCGAACAATGTTGTGAGAACTGCCAACCAGCTCCTCTTCGGTGTAACCTGAAACATCACAAAACATCTCATTGGCGTAGGTGATAATTCCTTTTAAATCGGTTTTAGAGACAATACTACTTTTATCAATCGCCAGTTTATAGCCATCTAAAAATGAGATATTTTTATTAAGCTTATCGCTCATGGTATTAAATGCCAATAGGGCATCCCCAATCTCATCACGTTTATCAATCTCTAAATGAATATTGGTCTGCCCTTCGGATATAAGTTCAGAGGCTTTTTGTAGTTTTCGTAAGTTTTCGGTAATAGACTGATAAAAGGCGATAAAAAGATAGATAGAGCTAATAACAATGACCAGTAATCCTGCTAAAAGGTACCAAAGTTCATTTTGTAATTTCTCTTGTAGCTCTTCGATGGTTTTTCTATAGGTATAGGCAAACTTTTCATACAACTCCTCTTGGGCATACATGGCTATACTGGCTCTTTGGGCAAAGGATTTCATATCATAGGTAACTTCATGACTTAAAATAATATCTTCATCAATAACGCTTAATATTCTTTTAAGTTTATCCGACACATTGATGGTCTGTTGCTGTAGGGTTTGATAATTACTTAGTTTGGTTAGTATTTTGTTGTCTACTAAATCTGCTTCAAGACCTGTTAAATTGGTAGAGAGTGAAAATAGTGTTTTTTTCTGCTCTTGAATCATACTTCTTTGGGTTAAAAGTCCTGATGAGAGTCCTTTAAGACGACCTGTATACTCATAAAGTTGTGGCAGTTTTTTTTGAAGCATATCAGCAAGATAGTTAACCCTTAAATCTTTACTTCGGTTAAATGAGGTCTCTTTGGATATATCCAACATGGTTTGGTGAAGCAGTTTGATTACCTCTTTATGGCTCTCGAAGATATTTTTATTCGAGGCATGTTTATCTAAGTTTTCTATTTTGAGCAGTTCAAATTGACTAATGGCTTGTGCAAAACTTTGGTTTTCGCTTAGTAGTTTAAGGGTTTTATCATCGTGTTCAAAGAGTCCTGTTTTTCTAAAGAAGAGTATATCCTCTTGTTCTCTTAACTCTTCGGCTATTTTTTTGTTGCTCTGATTGGTGTCAATATAGCCTTTACTAAGCTCTCGATGTATCTGAATAGAGTCTATAAGTTTATGGGTAATAAGTATGTATTCTAATCCTATGAGTTGCAATTTTTGAGTTCTGTTCTCTTTAAAATGTTTTAAAAAAATGGTACGAGAGGGAAAGATAAGGAGTATAAAGAGTATAGAGATAGAGGCGATAATTTTAAATTTAAACGAGAGTTTATTCATGATAAAGAGAGCAGGAGTCAATATCTTTTTAAAGTGCATTTTAAGCCCTTATGTTTTTTAAATTTATTATAACATAAAAAGTTAAATTTTAACAAATTTTTAGTTAATATAGTAAAAATTGTTTTTTATGTGGGTTTAAAAAAAGACTCCTCTAAATAAGAGGAGAATGGGTTATACTTTTTTGGCTACTACTTCAATAGAGAGAATATCATCATTTTGATCAATATTGTCAAGTACGCTGAAGCTTTCGCTGTCGTCAAGTTCAATCGCTCCAAATACAGTATGAACGCCATCAAGATGAGGTGTTGCTACAAAGGTAATAAAAAATTGACTACCACCTGTATTGGGACCTGCATGAGCCATTGAAAGGGTTCCTCTTCGGTGAGCTTCGGTGCTGGTATCGGTTTCACAATCAATAGCCCAATTAGGACCACCTGTTCCTGCTCTGCTTGGATTACCTCCAGGTCCCGAGTGAGGGCAACCACCTTGTGCCATAAATCCAGGAATTACTCTATGGAACTTTAGGTTGTTGTAGAAACCTTCACCTGCAAGATGTGCAAAGTTGGCAACAGTATTGGGTGCATCAGCCGTATAAAGTTTTATCCAAATAACTCCTTTACTGGTGTTAAATTTAGCGTAGTTGTAGTTGTTCATAACATCTTGTGAGATTTCGTATAGTTTTGATTGTTTTCCAAACATTATTGTTTAGTCCTTGTTTATTGAAATTAAGTTATCATTATACCAAAAAAAATAAAGGTCTTAAAGATGGAGTTATGCGTCGCATTAGATTTACCCTCGGCAAAAGAGAACTTAGCACTTGCTCAAACATTAAAAGAGCATAATATATGGATGAAAGTAGGTTTTAGAGCCTATATTCGTGATGCTAAGCCATTTATCGAAGCACTTAAAAAAATCAATCCCAAGTTTAAAATATTTTTAGATTTAAAACTCTATGACATTCCCAATACCATGGCAGACGCATCAGAAGAGATAGCAAAGCTTGGTGTTGACATGTTTAATATTCATGCCAGTGCTGGTTCTGTAGCAATGAAAACCGTTATGGAGAGACTCTCAACCTATAAAAAGAGACCACTGGTTTTAGCAGTAACAGCATTGACTTCATTTGATGAAAAAAATTTTCAAACCATTTACGAAAAAAGCATTAATGAAAAAGCAGAGCAGTTTGCTAAAATGAGTTTTGCGAATGGTTTAGATGGAGTGGTCTGTAGTACCTTTGAGAGCCGAGCCATTAAAAATGCTACCAGCAGTGATTTTTTAACACTCTGTCCAGGCATTCGCCCCTTTGGTGAAGATGCAGGAGACCAACAACGGGTTGCAACTTTAGAGTTGGCAAAACAAGAGGGGGTAGATTACCCTGTAATAGGAAGACCAATTTATAAAGATGAAAATCCTTTGCAAAAAGTAGAAGCGATACTCAAAATAACCAAAAATAACTAATTCTTTAAAAAGAGTATCACTTTTATATTTTTTTAAGCAAGTTTTCCCTATAATCTCACTCCACAAACAACTTGGACAGATGGGAGAGCTGGTTTAATCCGCGCCCCTGCTAAGGGCGTGTACCTTTACGGGTACCGAGGGTTCGAATCCCTCTCTGTCCGCCACTTATTTTTTCTTAAAAAATCAACTTAAAATTTATCTATAAAACATCGCACTCAGATACCCCACCACACTTTTTGTATCGCCACCATACTCTGCACTGGTTCGGTAGTCAAGTAGTTTAGAAGAGAACTTAAGATAGTTCGAGGCGATAATCATTGCTTCTATTCCTTGGTAGCCACACGCTTCGCACCCTATTTTAAGCAGTGTTCTATCGAGTTTACTTATGGAAGATAAGCAGATGTTGTCATGTTTTTTTGCATTGTCTAGGTTATGGAAATGGCTAAGATCACTGCTGATAACCACAAGATTATCAGGATTAGAGAGCAGGGCGATAATAATTTTTGAAAGTTCATTGGTATCAACTTTTCCGTAGATAAGCTCAATAACTTTTGTTTTGGGAAAAAAGTGTTGAATAAAGGGCATTTGTACTTCGGTTGAGTGCTCTTTTTTATGGGCTTTTTCTTGAAATGAGATATTGAATGTTTTAGCAAGGGCAATAAGGTAGGGGGTGTCGATGGGTATATTGCCACAAGGGGTTTGGAATGCTTCGTAGTAGCTCCCCGATATGCCTTCAAAATTGTGATGGTGACTTGGACCAATGACAATAATGCGTTTTGCTTGAGTCTGTTTTAAAAACTGATAGGCAAAATAAGCAGTAAATCCACTATAAACATAACCTGCATGAGGGGCAAGTATCATTCTAGGTTTTATGTTACGAATGTTGGGTTGAATATTAAATTGTTGAAATTTTTTATGGAACTCATTAAATAGAAGTGTTACTTTTTGACACGAATTTGGGTAAAAACTGCCCTGAACCGAGGTGACTCTTAGGGGGTTAGGCATCTTATTTCTCCTTATATTTCCTTACTTGATAGGTCATAATCTTGGGATGTTCCAAGAGACAGGTACTTTTTAATCCTGCTTTTTGACAAAGTGTCGAGAAAAAATCATCAAATTTTGGCAGTTTTTCCCAAACTTGAGGGAGGTAAGTGGCTTGATTGTTGCCCAATTTTAACACAATACCATCTTGAATGGGTTCTATTTTTGCTTTTAAATCACTACTATTGGTATAGCTGACTATTTTGGGGATTGAGAGAATCGAGACCTCTATTTTTATGCTGTTTAACTCTTTTTTGTTAAGAGGTTTAAATCGTGAATCTCTTAAAGCCGAAGATTGAGCATTAAAAATAATATCTTTATAGAGAGGTCGATGGGCTTGAAGTGAACCGATACAGCCACGAAGTTCTTGGTTAGAACCTTTGGTAATGGTTACAAACGAGGCACCATCTTCTTTAAGCTTTGGGTATTGCTCAAGAGCTTTCTCTAAATCAAAACTTTCTGGTAGTTCCAAAGCAACCAAGATGGATGCTTTGGCTAAGGCGATAACTATTTCATTCACAAGGGGAGTATCCTTTAACTAGTCGTCTTTAATGAAAACTTTAGCATACATTCCAGGGAAGATATTTTTGTCACCTCTATCAAAAGTGATACGCATTTTTATTTTGTGGGTCATGGGGTTGGCATCGGGAACAATGGCTTTAATCGTTCCAATGGTCTTATATTGAATTGAAGGAATCTCAATCATAAGTCTTAGCCCCTCTCTTACTTTTGAAATTATGCTTTCAGAGACAGAAACATCAATCTCTAGGTGTTCAGTATCTACAATCATAATGGTCATCATTCCTGGCATAATCATGTCCCCAGGTTTAATGTTTCTTTGAACCACTACTCCGTCAGATGGAGCTTTCATTTTAAGATAATTAAATACCGTTGCCATCTGTTTGGCTTTAATTGAGGCTTGTTCTACCATCACTTGTGCTGCTTCTAACATTGCGGTGACATTCTCTGCTTGTGCTTCTAAATCATCTATATCGGTCATAGGCATCATGCTACTATGTTTGGTTTTTAGTCGCTCTTTTCTTCTGCTGATATTTTCCAGCTTTTGTCGCCAAAACTCCACAATAATTTTTGATTGCTCTAACATTAGGTCTGCTTGTGACTTCATAATATCAAATTCAGCAGACTCCATCTCGTAAAGGTCATCTTCTCTTTTTACTTTATCACCAAGTTTAACAAATACCTTTTTAACATACCCCATATATCGGCTTCCAATCATTTTTTGACCATCCGATACAACGGTACCTGTTAGAGTAATATTGTCTGCTTTGAGTGAAATTATGAGTAGAAAAGTTACAATTAATATTTTTTTCATCTTCGCCCTTTCATTAACGTAATATATTTACCATTTTCTTAAGTTGATATGGCATTTTAGACACTGCTGAGTGATTTTACTATAGGCTTGAAGTGCTTGTACTGCATCACCACTAGAGAATCGGTCTTCAATGTCTTTTGCTTTATTTTTGATTTTTTTGCGTATCTTATTGCTCATTTTTAGGTCATTGTTAAGCCACCGTTCATAGATGTCTTTATTGTTGACTTCTGCATTGATGGGACGAATGTTTTCGATGGTAGCAGAAAGCACTTTTACGCCATCTTTAACAATATCCAGGTTGTTGTAGAAAAATCCTGCTTGTATGTCTTGCATCGCTTGAGCCATTTTTTGCATGTCGAGTATTCTCTCTCCTTGAGTATACCCCTCTTCACCTTGGGCAAACGCAAAAGTAGTTGCAATGATTGGAATGAGTAGTAGTTTTTTCATTTGGTATCCTTGTTATAATAATTTGTTAATAGTATTGTAACAGATTATCTTTAATTACTAAATTACATTTATTAACATAATTTAAATTCATTATTTAATTTTATATAGTTTAAGTATTTATTCAAATGATTCTTGGTAGTATTTTCATATCCCATATTCATAAAAAGGAATTATATGAAAAGATTCGTAACAACCTGTGTAGCAGCGGCAGCAGTATTAACAAGTGTACAAGCAGATTTTAGTTTTGGAGACATGTTTAAAGATATGAAAGATGCAGCAACAAGCATGAGCAAAGATGCTAAAGACTCTGTAACAGCCATGAAAGATGGTGCTGTAGAGACTTCTAAAAGTGCTGAAAGAACAGTTACCAACGTAAGTGCTGATGCTAAAGATAGTGCTGTTAAAGTTTCAGACGATCTTAAAACTGCAGAGATTGCAACTTCAAAAGATACAAGAGATTCAGTGGTAGAGTTAGCAGAAGATACTAAAGATTCTATTACAAATACAACTAAAGATCTTAAAGATAGTACAACCATTGCTTCAAAAGATATGAAAGATTCTGCTGTTGCCATCTCTAAAGATGCAAGTGATACGACTAAAACAGTATCAAATGATACAAGAGACTCAGTTAAAACTGTATCTAATGACACAACAGACTCAGTTAAAACAGTATCAAACGATACTACAGATTCAGTTAAAACTGTATCTAATGACACAACTGCTTCAGTTAAAACAGTATCAAATGATACTACAGCTTCAGTTAAAACAGTTTCAAATGACACAAGAGATTCTGTTAAAGAGGTATCTAATGACACAACAGATTCTGTAAAAACAGTATCTAATGACACAACAGATTCAGTTAAAACAGTTTCAAATGACACAAGAGACTCTGTTAAAGAGGTATCTAATGACACAACAGACTCTGTAAAAACTATATCTAATGATTCAAAAGACTCTGTTAAAACTGTATCTAATGATATGGATGATGCAACTAAAACAGTATCTAATGATTCAAGAGATTCAGTAAAAACTGTTTCAGACAATGCGAATGATTCAACTAAAACAGTATCTAATGACACAAGAGACTCTGTAAAAGAGGTATCTAACGACACAACAGATGCGACTAAAACCATTTCAAATGACGCTAACGATGTAACTAAAGAAGTTAGCGTAGATAACAAATAATCGCATTGATACTCCACCCCATAAATGAGGTGGATTCTTCATCCATAGCTTAAACAGCTATTTTAAGTGAAGCATTGTTGTCGTGTATCCCACGAGCAAGTATGTTTTTAGAAGCATTTATATCTGCATTTGCAGTATGCCCACAAGAAATACATACAAACTTTGCTTGTGATTGTCTATTTTCTTTTTGAGAAGAGATAATCTGTTTTTGTTCTTTGTTTGGATACAGACGAACTTTTACAGCTTTTAACATTTCTTCTCCTTTTTAATATGGTGTGCTATTGATATTTTACCAAATTAACGATACTATGTCAATAGTTTATCAAAAGGTGTTCATTATGGAAATTGTAAAAGAACGACACGCAACACATTTACTTCATGCCCACTTAGTTTTTGTAACTAAATACAGATACAAAGTTTTAAAAGGTAAACACATCGAGTATTTAAGAACTGTATTTAATGAAACCATCGAAGAAATGGGTGGAACTTTAGAGGAATTTGACGGTGAAGCCGACCATGTTCACTTACTTATTCAGTATCCCCCAAAATGGTCTATCTCTAAAATTGTAAACAACCTAAAGGGCAGATCAAGTCGTTTACTTAGAAGAGATATGCCTGATATTAAAGAAAGATATTGGGGCAAAGCAGGGCTGTGGCATAGGTCTTATTTTGCAGGAAGTGTAGGCGGTGCTCCGCTTGAAATAGTAAAACAGTACATTGAACAGCAGAAAACACCTGACTAATATTCGCTAAAGCAAATGTAGCTTATATCCACCACTTGAAAGAGGTGGTTTTACGCTACAGTTTGATAA
>DCAF01000015.1:0-3004 GCA_002311915.1 Sulfurovum sp. UBA1140
TAGAGATAATCGGAGAGTATGCAGATAAAGTTAAAATTGAACGTTTTACAGAGTTAACCCTACGACCTGGTAAATTGGCGAAAAAAGTTATCAAACTCTCAACCAAAGAGAGACTTGTTGACGATGCAACCAAAGATACACCTATTACTATTATGCTTAAAGCTTATGCTGTTGATGAGCCTGATAGAGTCTTTGTACTTAGAAAAGCAGTGTTTATCTACCCAAGGGCTGATAAACTTAAATAATTCTCCTTAGAAACAGTAACTTATTGGTTACTGTTTTATTTTAACTTATTTTTTTCTTAATCTTTTCCTCTACATTTTTTCGCTATAATTATCGATAATAATAAAATTAAATAAGGTTAAAAATATGAAAAAGTTTCTATTAATAATACTATTTTTAAACATACCTCTTTTTGCAACTTCTCAAAATATCTTTATCATTAAAAATAGCGATGGAACCGTGGTCAAGGGTAAAAAAGTCACCCATAAAAAAAACCAATATTTTAATGATTTAATCAAAGAGCAACAAGAGCTACTTACAAAATTAAAGAAAATTAAAGCTAAAAGAAATGGTCGAATATCCCAAATTTTAAACAATGCCAAAGAGCATCTTGGTGGTAAATATGTCTGGGGAGGAACCCAACCCAAAGGGTTTGACTGCTCAGGATATGTTCAATATCTTTATAAAAAAGAGGGAATGGCAATTCCTAGAACGGCATTAGCACAATCTAAAGTGGGGTTACCTGTTAACAGAAATGAGTTAAAAAAAGGGGATTTACTCTTTTTTCTTACCGACAAAAAACGTAATATTCCCATTACCCATGTAGGCATGTACATCGGTAACGATAAATTTATTCATGCAGCGTCTAAGAAAAAGGGGATTATTATCTCTTCACTTTCAAAAAGTAAATACAATAGAATATATGTAAAAGCAAAGAGAATTATAAAGTGAACTACCTCTAGCTAAAGAGCTAGAGGCTTCCTAAGTAGCAAACTCCAACGAGTCTGAATATTCTAAGAATGTTAAAAAACTATGAGAATAGTATAACTAAAAAAAACTTAATTAAACATTAACTCTTCAATTCATCCCCGTCTTAGAGAACGGGGTTTTCTTGAAATTTTTTGATAAAAAAAGAAATTACGCCTTTCCACCCTTCGCCGACTGAATAGAGTGAATATAACTGTAGTCTATTTTAATGGTTGGCTCTTTAGGTAAACTATTGACCAAACGCCCAACCATTCCCTCAAAATCTTCAAACAGATAGTTTGCCATTGATCCAGGAATTGGATTTATCTCATTGAGTAACACCTCTCCATCAACTACAAAAAAATCACATCTAATGATAGAACCCTCAAAAATATTCGCGTAAACCTTTTTAAAAGTCTCTTGCATCGCTGTTTTAAGTTCAATAGTCACATCAGCATCAGATACTTTACCATCACGAGAGAAATCTAAATATTTCTTCTCAAAATCCAAAAACTCCTCTTTATTTGGCTCTTCGACAATAGAGAGTTCAAATTCACTGGTTTTACACCCTGCTTGATTATACTCCAACACTCCCTCGATAAACGGTTCTATCAACACATGTGTATCAAATTCAAAAGCAACATCAAGTGCATAATCCAACTCTTCCTTACTTTTTACAATACTCACTCCAATACTACTACCAAGCCTCACAGGCTTAATAATCACAGGATATTCAAGCTCAATATCACGACCATCACCAACATTCAAAACCGAATAAGGAACCACTTTTACCCCTAAACTCTGAGCGTAAAGTTTGGTATAGAGTTTATTATAACTCAATACAGAAGCATCAACACGGGGTGAAATATAGGCAATATCATTAAACTCCAACAACGAAGCAATCTTCCCATCTTCACCATCTCGACCATGAATAAGATTCAGCACCGTACCCAAGTTTTGCTCTTTTAGTCCAAACATACTCTCTATGCAGAACCCACCTTTTTTTAGAAGTAGCTTTTTATCTTTTTTATAAGCCCCATCAGAAAAGTGATTTGACTTCATATTTTTAGCATCTATCAGATAAAACTCCCGATTAGCATCACAAAAAATAAAAGAGAGGTTTGATTTTTTTAAAACTTTTTTGAGTGTAATCGCTGAAACGATAGAGATTTCATGCTCATAACTAGAGCCACCAAAGAGTATTGCTATATTCATATTATAATATCCTTAATAAATTATTAAGCGTATTTTACCCTAATTGGCTTATATCTATAAAAAATTACATATCCAAAGGACTAACAACCTTATCAATCACTCCACTACCACCTGAAATCATCTCTATTTCACTTTGAGGTATCTCTACCTCCATTAGTAGCCATTCTCTAGTTCTATTAATTTTTTTGACATAGTTTAACTCCTAAAGTAATTTTAAACTATTTTAAATGAAAAGTGATTGATTTTGTATAAAAGAGGGTGGAGATTAACGCTTATTTTTTAAATAGCGTTCAATCCCCTCGGCAATACCTTTGGCTAAAAGCTTCTGATAATTGCTATTCATAAGATGTTTGCCCTCTGTTTTATGAGTAATATAACCTGTCTCTACTAAAATTGCTGGCATTTGAGCCCCCACCAGTACCCAGAAATTTGCCCGTTTAACACCACCATTTCCAACCTTGGGATAGTGTTTACGTGCATTTCTAAGCATTCTATGCTGAACATCTAAACCCAGTTTGTGTGATTCCACGATCTTCTCTCGGCTAATCAAAGAGATATACGCATTGGTGGTGTAGTAATCTTTACCTTTTAACATAACGCTGTTCTCTTTTTCGGCAGCAGCTTTGGCTCGTTTGGTCTGTGCAGGGGAAAGATAGTAGACTTCAATCCCTCTAAAATAGGGAGCCCGTTTTTTACTTGGGGCTGCATTGGCATGAATCGAAATAAAAATATCAGCTTTTTTCTTGTTGGCAAACTCTGTTCGTTTAGGAAGTCGTACAAAAGTATCTTTATACCTTGTCATATAGACTTTATATCCCAA
>DCAF01000015.1:3118-29227 GCA_002311915.1 Sulfurovum sp. UBA1140
AACAAGAAGCACCATTATCTTTGCCCCCATGTCCTGCATCAATTACAATAGTATACCCATTTTTAAAACTTTTAGAAGCCGACAGTGTTGGTAAAGAGGTGGTTTTTCCTGCTTTTAAAGGAAGCGTAAATAGATTCCCTCTGTAACTATGTGTCCCTACCGATTTGGCTTCTATCACCACACGTAATTTCTTAGAGCTATTTTGTGCTATTCTAAATGAATTAACGCCTCGATAGGTGTGATGTGATATACCTTTTCCATAAGGAAGCACTGCTCCATAAATATCAAAAACAAATTTGGTTAGACCATTTTTTTGAGGCAGAGAAAAATAGGTTACCCGTTCAATTTCAGAATCAAAATAGAGGTGTAAGACACCACCTCTTATTTTACTCTTAGTAAAGTAGTTGTTTGCAAAAAGTGTGTTAGAAAAAAATAGTATTAAAAATATTAATAGTGATTTTTTATTCAGAATTCTCTTCTCCATTCATTAGCTTCTCCATAAGCTCTTTAACCGTTATAATCTCATTAAGACGATAACCATTTGCCCCCGTAAAGAAGAGTCCACTCTCTTCAAGTCCATCATAAGCATCACTTAATCTATCAGCAATACAATAACCAACCACTTTAGCCTCAACTCCACGATTACAAGGTGCAACACAATTTGAGATACACGCCACCTTAGGAGCCTTTCCCTCTTCAATTGTTTTTTGAAGATTGGTCTCTACCCCTCGTGCAGGGTAACCAACAGGTGATTTAAAAAGTTTAATGTTCTCTTTTTTCGATTCAAGAATTATTTTTTTAAATGTATCATGTGCATCACACTCAATAGTACCGATAAATCGTGTACCCATCTGAACAGCCACCGCACCTAAATCCAACATCTTTTGAATATCATTATGATCCCAAATACCACCCGCAGCAATTACAGGTATATTTCCCCAATTTTTTGCCTCTTCTATAACAGGAGGTAAAATAACTTCAAGTTGATTTTCGGGCTTAAAGCACTCATCATACTTAAACCCTTGATGTCCACCACTCAGAGGTCCCTCTACAACGACGGCATCGGGGAGTCGTTTGTGTGTTTTTTTCCATCGTCTACATAAAATTCTAAGGGCTTTTGCCGTTGATACAATGGGAACGAGTGCCACATCAGGATACTCTTTTGTTGCTTCTGGCATGGTCAAAGGCAAACCTGCCCCTGTGATAATCATATCAGCCCCTGCTTTACAAGCATCTTTGACTATCTGATCATAACCACTAGACGCATAAAGAACATTGGCAGCCAATGGTCTGTCACCACATATTTTTCTAGCATTTTTAAAGATTTCAACCAAAGCATCAGCACAATAAAAATTGTCTTCATTTAAGGGTCTATTTTTAACCACTTTATGAGGAAACTCTCGCTTATTATACACCCCTGTACCTACCGAAGAGACAACACCCAATCCACCCTCTAAACTTACATTTCCTGCTAGTTGATCCCATGAGACACCAACTCCCATGCCCCCTTGAATAATCGGTTTTTCAATGGTATGTTTTCCAATTTTAAAAGATTTAAATGACACTATTTTACCTTTACTTTTGCAAATTTTCGTTTACCTACTTGTAAGATATACTCTCCAGAGCTTAGATTCATCTTCTCATCAAAAATTTTCTCTTGATCGATACGAACAGCCCCCTGCTTTATATCACGTCTGGCTTGTGAAGTAGAAGGCTCAAGCCCTACCTCAACCAGTGCTTTACAAATCCAAATATCTACATCAACGTTAAACTCTGCTATATCAGTAGGAAGTTTATTTGATTTAAAAATATTATTAAACTCACTCTTTGCTAGTTTAGCAGACTCTTCATTATAAAATCGTGTGGTTATCTCTAAAGCCAAATTTTCTTTGGCAATCTTTGGATGCAGTGTGCCATTTACTACCTCTTCACGCATTTGAGCAATACGTTCAAGCGATTTAGCACTCAATAGCTCATAATATCTCCACATCAACTCATCAGAAACAGAAAGAATCTTGGCATAAATATCTTTGGGTGCTTCGGTAATTCCAATATAATTATTCAAAGATTTACTCATCTTCTGTACCCCGTCTAACCCCTCTAAAATAGGCATCATCAAGACAGCTTGTTCTTTACCAACACGATAAGCTCGTTGTAGATGTCGCCCCATCAACAGGTTAAACTTTTGGTCGGTTCCTCCTATCTCAATATCACTTTTTAGTTCAACCGAATCATACCCTTGAAGCAGTGGATAGATAAACTCTGAAATAGAGATACTCTGCCCACCTTTATAGCGTTTTTCAAAATCATCACGCTCCAACATTCGTGCCACGTTAAAAGTGGTGGTCAACGCCACCATACCACTAGCCCCCAAAGCCTCAAGCCAATCTGCATTAAAAACAACTTTAGTTTTTGATTCATCAATCACATTAAATACTTGGTCTTGATAGGTCTGTGCATTTGCCATAATGGTCTCTCTATCCAACACTTTTCGAGTCTCACTCTTACCCGTTGGATCTCCAATGGTTGCAGTAAAATCGCCAATCAACAGTTGAATCCGTCCACCATGATTTTGAAATGCTTTTAGTTTTTGAAGCAGCACTGTATGTCCTAAATGCAAATCAGCACCTGTCGGATCAAATCCAGCTTTTACCGTGTAAGTAGTACCATCTTCATAAAACTCGGTTACAAGCTTCTCAATACGCTCCATATCAATAACCTCGGCTGTTCCTCTGCATATCTCTTTTAATGCACTCTCTATTAACTCTTTTTTAGACATATTTCCCTCTATTTATTTATTATTATAGGCATCATTTAGACTAATCATATCAACCAATTTAAACTTTTTACTCAATTTGTCTTTTAATTTTTTACTATTTTGCTCTTTGCTCTCAACCTCTATCTTACAAAACTCTGCCGTTTCAGAACTCCGAATACCAAGCGCTATGCTTAAAACATTCAAGTCTAATACTGCCAACTTATGCAAAAGTTCTGCAAGTATTCCCTTACGGTTTTGAAGACTAATAATCAGTTGATAACGAGAAGATTTATTATTCACCCACGTAACAAATATCATGGGGGTATTCTCTTCCATCAACATATAGGCTTGTTGGCACAGTTTATGATGAATAATCACTTTTCCATGTTGATAAAAAGCGATAATCTGATCACCAATTTTAGGATGACAACAGTAATCAAACTCGATACTCTCAATCTCTTTGTTGCTGATAAATTTAAAATGCTCTTGTGTAAACTCTTTCGGATAGACAAAATCATCGCTCAACTGGGCATAACTGCTCATAAAACGATCTAAAACATCTTTATAAATTTGGCGATTACTGGTTAATTTAAACGCATTGTCTTGCTGTTCAGATATATTAAAGAGCGACTCTATCTCATCTGCAGGAATATTCAACAACAGAGAAAAAATATTAATAGAAGAGAGCTTATCACACGCTTTAATTCGCTGCTTACACGCACTCTTAATCCCCTCTTTGGCTTTGGAGGTTCTGACGGTATCAAGCCATGAGCAGTGAACATTGGCATCATCATCGGTAATAATACGTACAATATCCCCATTTTTCAGCGTGGTCAAAAGCGAAGATTTCTCTTTATTAACCAATGCCCTTACTGCGGTATTACCTATATGAGAATGCACTCCATAGGCAAAATCTAACGCAACCGAATCTCTAGGTAACGTATAGTGATCACCAGCAGGAGAGAAGACCGATATATCATCTGAAAACAGGTCACCTTTTGCCAAGGCGTAGAACTCTTCAACATTATCATTTTGATACTGTAAACTCTCTAGCCACTCTAAATTTACAGTTTTTTTATCACGTCCACCCTCTTTATATTGCCAATGAGCTGCAATTCCAAATTCGGCTACTTCATGCATTTCAAAGGTACGAATTTGTGCCTCAACAATGCCATCGTCATCAAAAAGTGTGGTATGAATGGTACTGTAACCGTTCTCTTTTGGCAAGGTGATATAATCTTTAAAGCGTGAGATAATGGGCTTAAAATTAATATGCAGAAGTCCCAATACTCGGTAACAATCAATATCCTCTTTAATTAGAATACGAATGGCTATTAGGTCAAGTATCTCATCAATCCCTATCCCTTTTCTTTGCATCTTTTGGTACATCGAGTAGTAGTGTTTCACCCGTCCAAAAACTTCAAACTCATCAGATTTAAAACCATTTAACATCATTAACTCTTCTATCTTTTGAACAAAAGTATTGAGTTTTAACTGTAAATTCTGACTATTTCCTACAATATACGTATCAATATCACCGTAAGCATGAGGGTAAATATAGTAAAAACTTAAATCTTCTAAACGGTTTTTTAGCTGTGAAATACCCAAACGATGGGCAATGGGTGCATAGACAACCATGGTCTCTTTAGAGATACGCAGTTGCTTCTCGGGGGAGAGGGCATCAAGTGTTGTCATATTGTGCAGTCTGTCACACAGTTTTACCACCAGTATACGCACATCTTTAATAGAAGAGAGCAACATCTTTCTGAATGTTAACGCCGAAGAGATAAGCCTCTGATTGGAACTTGATGGGATAAGCTCCTCATCACGAATATCTTCAATTTTGGTTACCCCTTCAACCAAAAAAGCAACATCTTCGCCAAACAGTTCAGACAACTCTTGAATCGTATAGTTGGTATCTTCAACCACATCATGCATTAAAGCAGCCGCCACCATGGCATCATCAGCTGAAATCAGAGCAGTTATAGATGCCACAATAATTGGGTGAATAACATAGGGTTCACCACTTCTACGGGTCTGTCCCTCATGGGCTTTTTTAGATAAGTGCAGTGCATCTCGTATAATTTTTGAGTTAAAATCAGTGTATGAGTAGAGAAGAACTTCAGCCTCCTCTATGGTGGAAATGTTATCTGCTTTGCTGAGTAAAGCTTCCAAGGGTGCTAACTTTCAGTTGAAATAATAATTTTACCTTCTGCAATCTCTACGAGTGCTATATCAGTAAATTTATCAACTTTTGGATCCATATCGACCAATGGTGTTGCTCCATGTGCAATCTCTTCGGCTCTTTTACCCACAGCAACAGCGAGTAAATATCTATCAAAATCAAGTCTCTCTAATGCTCGTGCTGTTAATTTTTCTATTTTCATTCTTTATCTATCCTTTATTTTATTCTACTATTGAGCATAATGTTCGGTCACCATTAATAATCTTTAAAAGATTACCTTTTTCAAACATATTACAAACAATAATTGGTAATTTATTCTCTTTTGCCAAAGCAATAGAGGTGTTGTCCATCACTTTTATATCGTCACCCAATGCTTCGTCATAACTTAGTGTATCTAACTTAATGGCATCATCAAATTTGTTGGGGTCTTTATTGTAAACACCATCCACTTTCGTAGCTTTAATAATGACTTCTGCACAAATTTCAGAAGCACGTAGCGTTGCTGCTGTATCTGTGGTAAAGTATGGATTTCCTGTACCCCCAGCAAACACAACCACTCGACCTTTTTCTAAATGTCGTTTAGCACGACGAACAATAAAAGGTTCTCCTATCTCTTGCATATCAATAGCCGAAACAAGTCTGGCATCCAATCCATTATGTTCAAATGCCTCTTGAAGGGCTATACCATTAATAGCCGTTGCCAACATCCCCATATAATCACCACTGGTTCGTTTAATCACGCCATCCGCCGCTGCCGTTACTCCACGAATAATATTTCCACCACCAATAACCACGGCCACTTCAATATTGTTATCAATCAGTGATTTAATCTCTCCAGAGATATAATGAAGGATTTGAGTGTCGATACCATAACCATTTTCACCCGCCAACGCTTCTCCAGAAAATTTTACCAATACCCGTTTTTGTACCATTATAGAACCCTTGTTTTAAGAAGAGATTTTACCCTAAAGTGCTTAAATTTGGTTGACTTTTGTTCATAGCTAATCGACTAAAGATTAAGAGTGAACTGTTTAAAAATAAAACCATTAAAAAAAACTGCTTAAAATATAAGAGTGGAAACCAAACTATTAAAATAGAATCTTCAGGAAATATCCAACTGCTTTTAGGAAACATAAGTTGATGCAACCATTTAAAGTTTTCTAAAAAATCAAAAGCCATAAACATCAACAAAGCATTAAAAACAAGACTCCATTAATTCTACTAATCTCATCTGAAACCTCGACACTATAATAGGTTGCACCATAGTCACCATCTCTATCTAAATCACGACTTGAACTATTGGGGTGTGTTGCATCTTCAGGTAGAGTTAAATCATCATTTAAAATAAGACTCCAAAGAAAAGGTGCTGGGTGATATTGGTCATCCATTCCCATCGGATTAATATCACTATAATTATAGGGTAAAAATGTTCCATCAGGCATTTTATGAACCCCCAAAACAAAATTTCTATAAGTAGAATTCAAAGAGCTAACACCTGTCTTGTTAGAGAGGTTTAGCTTATCTTTTGCATTATGACAACTGACACATGAACCCCCACCATCTGATAAAAATCAAAATTGTAGTATGCTTTAAATATACCATTTAACTCTCCCCCTTAATAGTAATTGTGATTTTCACAATAACATTTACTCTATTAAGTCAAGCTTTTGATATATCTTTATAAAAAGTAAACTTTACAAATACAATTTAATCATCTATCACAATCCCCCCTCGACCGATCGAGATTCCATCTACTCGAATTCCTCCTGCACCAATAGAGATTTCATCATCAACTTTAATTCCATGCTTGGTGCTTACAGAGACCTCATCATCTACGTTGATACCAAATCCATCACCCATGTTCATATCCATATCATCGTCAATACTAATATTGTATCCATCACTGCCCATCTCTACATCAATATCATCTACATTAACACCTACAACCTCATTATTTACGGTAACTACTCTATCTATAATATTCACATTGAGATTACCATTGTTATCACCTGCATACTCTCGTGCTTCCAAAGAACCCATAGAAACCAGTAATAGAGCCACAGCCAAAGTTAATCCAAAATATTTTTTTTCACTATTCATATTTATATCCTTTTATTTGTATATATTATAAGTATAAGTATAAATAAAATAGATTATAAAGAAATGAAAATATAACATTTAATAAAAAAAAATATATTTAAGAGCTTTTGGCTATAATATCTTCTAATTTTATATCTTACATTATTTATATAACTAAAGGGATTTTATGAGCAATTTAATAGAAGATAGTCAAGACATACAAGAGGTACGCATAGAAGAGAGCATGAAGGCCAGTTATCTTGATTATTCAATGAGTGTAATTGTTGGTCGTGCGTTACCTGATGCTAGAGATGGTCTAAAACCTGTACACCGAAGAATACTATATGCAATGAATGACCTCAATATGAGCCATAGAAGTCCATATAAAAAATCAGCTAGAATTGTCGGTGATGTTATTGGTAAGTACCACCCACATGGTGACAATTCAGTCTATGATGCTTTGGTACGTATGGCACAGAACTTTTCATTAAGAGCCCCTCTGATTGATGGTCAAGGAAACTTTGGATCGGTTGATGGTGATAACGCAGCGGCCATGCGCTATACTGAGGCCAGAATGACCAAACTCACCGAAGAGCTATTAAGAGACATCGATAAAGATACCGTTGACTTTACCCCCAACTATGATGACTCTATGAGTGAGCCGAATGTGCTTCCGTCTCGTGTACCAAACTTACTTCTAAACGGTTCAAGTGGTATCGCTGTAGGAATGGCAACCAACATTCCTCCTCATCGAATGGATGAACTGATTGAAGCACTGCTCCATATTATTGATAATCCTGATTGTGAAGACGGCGAAATACTTTCGATTATTAAAGGTCCTGATTTTCCAACAGGAGGGATTATTTTTGGTAAAAAAGGGATTACTGATGCCTACACCACAGGGCGTGGACGTATCAAGGTTCGAGCCAAAACGCATATTGAAGAGAAGGGTCGAAGAGAAGTTATTGTGGTCGATGAGCTTCCGTATCAAGTTAATAAATCCCGATTAATTGAGAATATTGCCAGTTTGGTTAGAGATAAAACCATTGAAGGGATCTCTGAAATTCGAGATGAGTCTGACCGTGATGGAATGCGTATCGTTATTGAGCTTAAGCGTGATGCCATGAGTGATATTATTCTTAACAACCTCTATAAAAGTACACAACTGCAGACTACCTTTGGTATTATTATGTTGGCAATCACCAATAAAGAGCCAAAAGTCTTTAAGCTTCGGGAACTCTTAGATCTTTTCTTACAGCACCGAAAAACAGTTATTATCCGTCGAACCATCTTTGAACTTGAAAAAGCAACGGCTAGAGCTCATATCTTAGAGGGCTTAAAGATTGCCGTTGATAACATTGATGCAGTTATTCGTATTATCCGTGAAAGTGATGAGAGTGAAGGTGCAAAAACAGCATTAATGCAAAGCTTCTCACTCTCTGAGATACAAGCAACTGCTATTTTAGAGATGAAACTTAGACGTTTAACAGGGCTAGAGCAAGAGAAAATTGAAAATGAATTAACAGAGCTTTATAAACTCATTGAATACCTTGAGTCTATTTTAAAAAGCGAAACCATTCTTAATGGTATTATTACTACAGAGCTTCAAGAGATTGGTAATAACTTTAAATCGGAAAGACGAACCGAGATTGTTGATGATTATGATGATATTGACATCGAAGACCTTATCCCAAATGAGCCAATGGTCGTAACCATTACCCACCGAGGCTATATTAAACGTGTGGCAGTCAAACAGTATGAAAAACAGAAACGTGGGGGCAAAGGAAAAACAGCAGTAACCACGCACGATGATGACTTTATTGAACAGTTTTTTATTAGCAGTACCCATGACACTTTAATGTTTGTTACCGATATGGGACAACTCTACTGGTTGAAAGTCTACCGAATTCCAGAGGGAAGCCGAATAGCCAAAGGGAAAGCTGTGGTTAACTTGATTAATCTTAAACCCGATGAGAAAATTATGTCCATTATTCCCACCACCGATTTTGAGAAAGATAAAGGGTTGGTCTTCTTTACCAGTAACGGTATTGTTAAACGAACCAATCTATCAGAGTATTCAAATATCAGAACCAATGGTGTAAGAGCCATTAACTTAGATGAAGATGACAGCATTGTCACCGCAAAAATAGTCATGCCAGAAACCAAATGGCTCTTTGTGACCACTAAAAAAGGTCAATGTATACGATTTAAGGTCGAAGATGCCCGAGAGATTGGTCGAGTATCTCGAGGGGTTACAGCCATTAAGTTTAAAGTAGAAGATGACTTTGTTTGTGGAGCAACAACCATTGATGATGAAGAGAATGAACTGCTCATGCTTAGTGAAAAAGGTATTGGGAAACGAACAACAGCCAGTGAATATCGTGAACAGAGCAGAGCAGGAAAAGGGGTTATCTCCATGAAATTAACCCCAAAAACAGGCGATGCTGTTGGTGTGGTAATGGTAGAAGAGGATAAAGACTTAATGTGTTTAACCAGTATTGGAAAAATGATACGGGTTGACATGCAGACCATTCGTAAAGCAGGACGAAATACATCTGGAGTTAAAGTGGTGAATGTCGATAAAAAAGATATTGTGGTCAGCATGGCAAAATGTCCGAAAGAGGAAATTGACGAGCCAGATGTTCTCAATGATGAGGGTTTAGAGGATTAAATCAAGAGTTAACAGCGAATGTTTACAGCTGATTTGTTAGAATACAAAACTAGATTAAATGATAGAAAAGGGACAGATGTGAAAAAGTACAATGTTGCTGTTGTTGGTGCCTCGGGTGCAGTAGGTGAAGAGCTTTTTAGAGTTTTAGAAGAGGTTAATTTTCCTATAGGAGAGCTTCTTCCACTGGCAAGTGCCAACTCGGCAGGTCAATTTATAGAGTTTTCGGGTAGTGAATACCAAATTGAAGAGTTGACAGAGAGTGTATTTCAAGGAAGAGATATAGATATTGCTTTCTTCTCGGCTGGGGGAAGTATCTCGGCTAAATATGCACGATATGCTGTTGAGTCGGGAGCTGTTGTCATTGACAACACTTCACACTTTAGAATGATGGAGAGAGTGCCACTGGTCGTACCAGAAGTAAACCCACAAGATATTGAACTTTGGGAAGATACAGGGATTATCGCCAATCCAAACTGTTCAACCATCCAGATGGTTCAACTTCTTAAACCACTACATGATTTGTATGGTATTAAAAGAGTCGATGTAAGTACCTATCAAGCAGTTTCAGGTGCAGGTAAAGCAGGAATGGAAGAGTTGGTAATGCAGATGCAAGAGTTTTTTGCCTTTAAATTGAGTGAAACCGAATTAAAAGCATTTCCTCATCAGATTGCATTGAATGTTATTCCCCATATTGATGTGCCTCAAGAGAATGGCTACACCAAAGAAGAGATGAAGATGATTAATGAGACCAACAAAATTATGGATTCAGAGTTTGCCATTAGTGCCACGTGTGTTCGTGTTCCTGTTTTGCGTTCTCACTCTGAATCAATCACCATTACTTTTAAAGAGGGTGTAGAGGTGAATGTAGCAGAGGCAAGAAGAGTGCTTAGTGAATTTGAAAATGTTACGGTTATCGACGACATTGAAAACAATCAATACCCAATGCCAATCACTGCAACCGATACCGATGAGACCTATGTTGGACGAATTAGAAAAGATATTTATGCCCCAAATATATTACATCTTTGGGGTGTTGCCGATCAAGTAAGAGTGGGAGCAGCGACCAATGCTGTGCGTATCGCTCAAAAGTGGATAAAACTGGAGGATTAAGATGAGGTTTATCGAATTACTTTTTGAAAAAATTCTTTGGAATACAAGATTTTTTGTACTCTTTGCGGTAGTATTTTCAATTTTTGGTGGAATTGCACTATTTATTGTAGCTTCTGTGGATATTTGGGGTGTTGTAAGCAATATTGTAACCACCTATATTAATCATCTTCATCCCGATAAATTTCATGAAGAGATTGTGGCTGGATTAATCGGCGCGATTGACCTTTATCTTATGGGTATTGTAATGTTTATTTTTGGTTTTGGTATCTATGAGCTGTTTATATCCGAAGTTGAGATAGCAAAAAAAGAGGGCGTGTCTAAAATTTTAGAAGTACACTCTTTGGATGAACTAAAAGACAAATTGGGAAAAGTTATTATCATGGTATTGATAGTTAATTTCTTCCAACGGGTTCTTTATACTGAATATAATGGTGCGTTAGATTTGGTATATTTTGCAGGGTCTATTTTGGCACTTGCTTTAGCACTGTATTTTTTACACAAAGGTAGTCATTAATGAGTAAGATTTTTGTAGACGCATGTTTAGGAAAAAAAACCCCATACACTCCTGTATGGATGATGAGACAAGCAGGACGATACCTGCCTGAGTATATGGCAGTAAGAGCAGAAGCAGGGAATTTTTTAAATCTCTGTCATGACCCGAAAAAAGCTGCTGAAGTAACCATTCAACCCTTAGATATTGTGGGTGTTGATGCAGCAATTCTATTTACAGATATTCTGGTAATTCCCGATGAAATGGGCATGGATTTAGAGTTTATTAAAGGTTTTGGTCCCAAGTTCAATGACCCTTTAACCTCTCAAGAGGAGTTAGATAGACTTATTGGTGGAGAAGAGGCTGCAAGTAAACTAACTTATGTTTACGAGACCATTGAAATATTAAGAGAGCAACTCGATGCAAGAGGTGATGAGATAGCACTCATTGGTTTTGCAGGAGCTCCGTGGACATTGGCAACCTATATGATAGAGGGACAAGGAACCAAAACCTACAACATTTGTAAAAAAATGATGTACTCAAACCCTGAACTTCTGCATAATATTTTGGCAAAAGTTACCGATGTACTTAAATACTATTTAGAAAAACAGATAGAAGCAGGTATTGATGTTGTACAAATCTTTGACAGTTGGGCAGCAGCGATTGAACCAAGTAAATATGATGAATTTTCATGGAAATATATGGTAGAGATTGCCGATTATCTTAAATCAAAATATCCTGATACCCCAATTATTATGTTCCCAAAAGGAATTCCTGCATTTTTAGATAAAGTTTATGGTAACTTTGATGTTTATGGTGTAGATTGGGGAACTCCTATGGAGTTGGCTAAAGAGAAATTAGGTGACAGATATGTACTTCAAGGAAATATGGAGCCATGTAGGCTTTATAGTAAAGAAGCGACCACAGAATCTATAACCTCTTTAGCAGAGACCATGAAAGAGGGACGACATATCTTTAACTTAGGTCATGGAATACTTCCTGATGTACCTGTAGAGAATGCAAAGCACTTTGTTTCAGAGTGTCAAAGAGTCTCTAAAAGAGACTAAGAAGAGTGGGAATCGGAAGGCTCTGCCTCCGTTGTTCGGGCGTAAACGCTCCGTTTCCTACTTTTCACCCTTTTATATCTTTCTCTCTTCTTCTCTGTTTCATCTGCTGTTTGGCTAAAAAACGCATATCTTCAGCCCTATCACTCTCATCAACAATTTCAACACCCAAAAGTGTCTCAACACAATCTTCTAGTGTTAAAATCCCTTCGGTCTGATCATAACCATCAACCACCAAGAACATATGCTCTTTTTTTGTAATAAAGAGATCAAGTGCTTTAGAGACAGGAATATTTTTATTGATTTCAAATATATCTTTTTTAATATGAGCGATGGTAACACTATCGTCTTCAAGTGCTTGTTTAAAAATTTTCTTGGTTAAAACAATACCCTTAACATCATCTATGGAGTTACCATAAACAGGTATTCGAGAGAAATTAAAAATATCAACTTCTTGGGTCTCTATAACCTCTTTAATACTCATATTTTCATCGAGTGCAAAAACCACCAATCGAGGGGTTAGTATATCTTCTACCCTCATGGTATCTAATTTTAGCACGTTTTCAATATAATCAGACTCTTTCTCATCTATTACACCCTCTCCTTCACTCTGAAGGGTACTCGCTAAAAGCTCCTCTTTACTGAGCGAATTTAGATTATCACTCCCTTTTGATATTTTATTGGTCACAAAAAGTGTCAAAATCAAAAGTGGATAAGTAATCCATACAAAAACTTTAATAAACCACGAGGCACGAGGAGCCAAAATTTTCCAGTAGATAGCCCCAATGGTCTTAGGGATAATTTCGGAAAAGAACAGAATAGCAAATGTTAAAATAACCGAAACAATTACAACAGCATCATCTCCATAAACTTTAGATGCTTGAGCACCAACCGCTGCAGCTCCAAGAGTATTGGCGATGGTATTCAAAATAAGAATGGAACCAATGGATTCACTAATATTCTCTTTCTGTTTTCTAAGAAGTTTGCCCTCTTTTGGCTTCTCTTTCTCTAGCACTGAAATATACGATAGGGTGATTGACAAAAGTACGGCCTCTAATACAGAACATACAAATGAAACGCTAACAGATAATACAAAAAATAGTATCAATAAATCCATTTAATTTAATAAACCTTTATAATAAAATTACGGTCGCAAGACCTAAAAAACTAAAAAATCCCAGCACATCGGTAATGGTTGTAAGTATTACGGTACTACCAAGGGCGGGATCAACATCTATTCTTTTTAAAAAAAGAGGTATAATTGCACCAAAAAGACCTGCCATAAACAAGTTGATAAGCATGGATAGTGCAATAACAATACCAAGCATCCAAAGATTAAACCAAACGGAAGCGATTATTCCTATAATTATAGCAAACAGCATACCATTTAGTAATGAAATACTGACCTCTTTTTTAATAATTCTTGTGGCATCATCATGGGATATGTCCCCCAATGCCAGTTGACGAACCACAACGGTTAGAGTTTGTGTTCCTGCATTACCCCCCATAGAAGCAACAATAGGCATAAGAACAGCCAGTGCTACCATACTCTGTAGAGTCTCTGCGTACAGACCAATAATAAGTGAAGCCAAAATAGCTGTAAGCAGATTTAAACCCAACCATATGGCTCTTTTTTTACCAGCTTTGAGTATCTCTTCATCCTCTTCGGCATCATCATTTACCCCCACCAAGTTATACATCTGTTCCGTAGCATGTTCATTAATAATATCATAAATATCATCTGATGTAATACGACCTAAAAGAACACCATGAAGATTCACAATGGGCATAACCGAAAGATCATACTCTTTAAAGTAGTCTACAACATCTTTAATATCCTCTTTATCTTGAGCTTTTTTAGGTTTAAAGTTTTCATCATTTTCATTGATATTCTCTTTAAATGTCATCTCGAAATCAAACGTTAATATATCATCAAGTCCAATGGTATAAAGCAGTACCGAATTGCTAGTAGTAATAAAAAGATTGTGTACATTTTCGAGTTCATTAGATTTTTTAAGTTTAGAGAAGCGTTTAATAACATCACGTACCACCTCATTTTCGGTAGCTGTAAAAACTTCCGTCTGCATGTAAGAACCTGCTTCATCCTCTTCATAACTTTGAAGCAGAGTAATCTCTTTTTGATCCTCTTTATCTAAGTTCTCAAAAACTTTTGAAGCAATATTTTTATCTACCTCATGAAGCTCTTGCATAAACTCAACTTGATCATCACTCTCAAGCTCTCTCACTGCGTGGGCTAACTCTTCAACTTTAAGTGACTCTACAAGTCCATCAAAATATCTATCGGGCAGTTCTAATGCGACATCACCAACAATGTCTTTGGGTATCAAACGAATTGCTTCAGAGAACTTCTCTTCATCAAGCTGTCTTAAAATTCGAGCAATATCCGAAGCATGAAGCTCTGACTCCTGATGGGTGTATAGATAAGTTTTTAATTCATTCATAATTATAAACTATAAAAACTAGAGTATTAACATCGCATCACCATATGAAAAAAATCGATACTCTTTGGCAATGGCTTCATGATAGAGTTCAAGTGTTTTTTCTCGTCCAACAAAAGCAGAAACCAACATAATAAGGGTACTTTTGGGAAGGTGAAAATTGGTTAATAGATACGTAACTCGTTGGGGTTTATTGTGTGGGTTTAAAAAAAGGTCGCACTCTCCCTGCTCTTTTTGGGTTCTTTTAAAATACTCTACGGTTCGTGTTACGGTAGTACCAATGGCTAAAATCGGTTGATTGGTTTTTAAAATGGTAGCACTGGCTTTAGGAATATCAAAATACTCCGAGTGCATGGGATGTTCTAAAATATACTCTACCTCGACAGGTTTGAAAGTTCCTGCCCCCACATGCAGGGTTATTTTATGGGTCTTGTGTCGCTTTTGAAGTGCTTTAAACAGTTCAGGTGTAAAATGCAACGATGCTGTTGGTGCTGCCACAGCCCCTGCATTTTTAGCAAAAAGTGTCTGATAATCTCTCTCATCCTCTTCATTGTCTTCACGTTGCATATAAGGTGGCAGAGGAATATGACCTATCTCATCAAGTATCACAACCAACGCTTCAAAACGAATAGGAGTACCATGATGACAAAAAGAGACCACACGTGAACCATCGCCATTAAGCCGTATTACCGTTGCCGTTAACTCATTATCGAAAAAAAGTTGGGTATGCTCTTTAACCTTTCCACGAATAAGTACCAAGCACTCCGTTGCATTAAGGGGTTTATTAAACAGCAGTTCAATTTTTCCACCACTGCTTTTCTGACCAAAAATTCTGGCTTTAATTACTTTAGTATCGTTCAAAAAAATATCACACTCTTTAGGTAAATACTCTAACAGATGCTTAAACTTGGTGTGTGTGATGTTTCCTGTTTGACGATTATAAACCAAAAGCTTGGCTTCATCTCGGGGTTGTACAGGGTATTGAGCTATGAGATGAGCAGGAAGCTCATAATCATAGCTGTTTGTTAAAAGTTCGTCTGGGTTCATTAGTTATCTACTATTTTAGTTGTTTATTCACATCAACGCTTACAGTATCTTTATCTTCTTTATCATCATCGTCGTCATCTTCACCCTCATAAGGATTAACCATCCGTACAATAATAATAGAGAGACCATAAAGCAAAATAAGTGGTCCTGCCATTAAGAGTTGCGTAATAACATCTGGTGGAGTTAAGAGTGCAGCAAAAACAAAAATAATTAGTACCGCATAACCAAAGAAATCTTTTAAGTTTCTATCGTTAACCAGCCCTAGTACCCCTAAAAAGAAAAGAATAACAGGAAGTTCAAAAGCCACTCCAAAACCAAAAAGTATTTTTGTGAAAATACCAATATACTCATCAAGAGTTTGAAGAAAATTTACCAAGTTTCCTGCAAACATCCATAAAAACTCAAACCCTAATGGAATAACTACATAGTAGGCAAAACTTGCCCCCAAAAGGAACATAAGGGTCGAAATCGTTACAAAAGGTATAACATATTTTTTCTCATTATCGTAGAGTCCAGGAGCAATAAATGCCCATAACTGTGAAAAAACGACAGGAAGAGCAAACAAAAAACCTGTAAAAATAGAAATTTTAAGAGCAGTAAAAAAGATACCAATACCACCAATAAAAGGATCACCATCAACAATACCCATTAAGGGTGCTTTCGCAAAAGCGATAATCTGTTGGTTAAATCCAAACGCAATAAAAGCAAAAACAATGATGGTTAAAACAGAGATGCCCAATCTTTTTCTTAATTCAATTAAATGTGGTCGTAAATCATCAAACATTACGCATTCCCTTTTTCATCTTTACTCTTAATACTCTGAATCATATCTTCATTCTGTTTTGGTTCAACAGGAGTGGTGGTTGCCTCAAGAGATGTTGATTCAAAACTGTTTTTTGCCGAAGCCAATGCATCATTAAGATCATTAACAGGGTTAATATTTTTGAATCCTTGTAATGTATCGGTTGCCGCATCAAGCTGTGCCTTGTAACCCATCGCTTCCTCTTTTAAATCTGAAATTTTGACCTCATTATCAATGGCTGTTTTTGCTTCTGTAATCGCTTTTTTAGCACCTTTAATAAACTTTGCTACCTGCACCATTGCATTGGGCAATTTATCTGGCCCTAAAAAAAGTATCGCAATAACGGCAATGAGGAGTATTTCTGTAAAACCCATTCCAAACATTCTATTCCCTTGATTTTCAATTGTTGTAATTCTAGCGAAAAAGGTTGAGAGTTAAGATATTATCCTCTATTTATACTTGTGAACCGAGATATTAATCTTTGGAAGTGTAGGTTCCTTATTATAGAACAACCTTTTCAATATTTTTAACAGTAATTTCTTCATCTTAATTTTCTCCTTAATTTAATAAGGTAAATTGTAATAGATAAATAGTGAAAAATAGTGAAATTTTTACATATAAATTAAATTATACTATTTTAAACATCCACCCCATCCCAAAACTCATCATAACTAAGATTTGTAGCATTTTGCTCTTTAGCTATAAGCTTCTCTTGTTCATTTATAAAATACTGTTCAAGAGCTTCATCGAGCATGGTATTAATATCTTTTTTTAATAACTTGGCATAAAGTTCTAAACTCTCTAACTTATCTCTTTTCAGTTCTATTTCTATCTCATCCATATCTCTCTCCTATTTACCAAAAATATAAATCAAATCAGGAAACAGCACAATAATCAGCAATGCCAACAACTGCAACCCAATAAATGGTATAACCCCACGGTAAATTTGCCCCGTAGTTACCATATTCCCCGAAGCCCCTTTTAAATAAAACAGAGCAAACCCAAAGGGTGGTGTTAAAAATGAAGCCTGTAAATTCAGTGCTATCAAAATCGCAAACCAAACAGGGTCAATCCCAAAGGCATGAACGATAGGCACAAGAATTGGCACCACCACAAAAGCTATCTCGATAAAATCAATAAAAAATCCAAGTAAAAATATAACCAGCATTGCAATAAGTATAAATGTCCACTTGTCCCCCATATCACCTGTAAAAAACTCCATTGCCATTACATCGCCACCAAGCTCATTAAACACCAATGAAAAAGCCGTTGCCCCGATGAGTATCATAAATATCATCGAGGTCAGCTTTACTGTTTCGATAGAAGTGTATCGCAACAGCTCAAAAGAGAATTGACCATTATAGAATGCCAACATCAACGCCCCTATTACCCCAAAAGCAGCCGACTCGGTAGGACTGGCAATCCCAGCAAAAATTGACCCCAAAACAGCGACAATCAAAAGCAGAGGAGGAGCGATAAGTTTTAAAGCTTTTATCACCACCTTACCATAATCTTCATCACTCTCAATCGCAGGAGCAACACTTTTGTTAAAATGGGCATAAATCAAAATATACAAAATATAAAGCACAATCAAGATTAACCCAGGCACCACAGCAGCCTTAAACAAATCACCCACGCTTAAGTGCATCTGATCACCCAAAATAATCAATACAATAGAAGGGGGGATAATCTGACCCAAAGTTCCACTAGAGGCAATTGCTCCTGTGGCAAGTTGGGGTGAGTATTTATGTTTCAACATCAGTGGAAGAGCAATCAAACTCATCATCACCACCGAAGCCCCCACAATCCCTGTACTCGCTGCCAAAATTGCACCAACGACCACCACAGAGATAGCCAATCCCCCACGCACTCGTCCAAAAAGCTGTCCCATAGAGAAGAGCAAATCTTCTGCCATCTTAGACTTCTCTAAAATCAATCCCATCAAAATAAACAGAGGCACTGCCATCAGCGTCACATTGCCCATAATCCCATAAACACGGTAGGGCAACATCTCTAAAACTCTTACCCCCAACCCTTCACTAATTAAGGCAAAGAGTAGAGCCACCCCTGCAAAAACAAAAGCAACTTGAAAACCACTCATCAGCAGAAAAAGAGTTAAAAAAAACATCAATAGAAGAGGGTCAAGGAAAAACGGAAGATGAAGCAGACTTAGACTAAAAAGAACTACCACCACACCCAATGCAATAAAAAGTGTTTGTTTAGATTCTAGTTTTTGGTATGCTTTTATAATCTCTGAAATCGCTTGAAGTACCAAAAGAATAAAAGCAACAAAAAGAACCCCTTTTATTAAAAACCGATGCGTCAATCCCCCAGGATCACTTGAAATCTCATTTTGCATATACGACTGCACCGTCATATCAAATGCCCCACTCAAAAAGAAGAGAGAGAACGGAATAACCAATATCAGCATCGAAAGAATTTGAACTATTGCCTTTTTCTCTTGTGAGTAATTGGCAAGAAAGATGTCTACTCGTACATGCTTGTCATGTTTAAGAGCGTAAGATAACCCAAACAAAAACACTATATCAAAAATATGCCATTCTATCTCTTGTAAGGCTATTGACCCCTCAGAGAAAAGGTATCGCATCATTGCATCGTAGCCTACTAGTAGGGCTAAGATTAGGGCTAAAATAGCTGTTAGGAAACCTGTTTTTTTGGTTAGGGTGTCGATATAATAGGGCATGTTTTTCTTTAATTATTTTGAATTAATATTTTTACTTTTATACTCTTTGGCTTTTTGATAAGATAGTTGTTGTTTCTCTTTCCATTCATTAAATTTTTTAAAACTTATATTACTGATTTCACGAGATATATTCTCTATGTTAGGATAAGCATTATTGTAGTCTTTGTACACGCTTTTATCACTTGAAATAATAGAAACTAATAGCTCCTTAAGTAATCTTAAAAGAGTTTTCTTCTGATAAACTTATTAATTTCATCTACCGATGAGCTACTACCCACACATATTATACTGCAAAGATTCTTAAATAAAACTAGGAGCATCATTAGCAAACAAAATTAAATCTCCTGCTCTTGTCTCCTCTACCAACATCTCTTGCATTTTATCTTTACTCTCTAATTTCACCAATTTACTTTCGTCAACATGCTCTTTAAATATCTTATAGTTTAAATCACCTGTTACCACCACCACATCAAAAACCTCATTGGCTTTTTGGGCTACTTGCACATTAAACTCATCATCTACCTCGACCAAACCAGGGGTGATAAGCACTTTTCTACCTTTGTAAGTAGAGGCTAAGTTAAAGCCCTCTATCATCCCATCTATATTTCCATTAAAACTGTCATCTATAATTACTTTTCCACCTGCATCCATACGTTGAAGTCTATGAGGAGTTGGCTTTAGTGATGCCAGTTGTTTTTTAATGGTCTCGTCATCCATATCCAATGCCCGTGCTACTTTTATGGCAACGGCGATATTCATGGCGTTAAATGAACCTAAAATATTTACATGATAATCTTCATTCTCCATCTCAAAATCCAATCCATCAAGCGTGGCTCGTATATTTGAAATCTCTTTTCCAAAATTATGCACAATCTTTTCGGGCTTAACCATTGCAGAGTCATGTACCCACGCCTCTTGAAGTCTATCGGATGATAAAATCTCCATCTTGGTATTTCTAATATTCTCTAAACTTCCGAAATACTCAATATGTGCAGGACCAATTTTACCCACAACCACCAAATGAGGGTTAACAAACCTAGATATTTCTTTAATATCCCCTGCCCCTCTTGCTCCCATCTCAACCACATAAACTTCGGTATCAGTAGGTAGATCATCGTTTATATCTTTTACAACTCCTCCAAAAGTATTAACCGAACGTGGTGTTGCATAGGTGTTATACTTGGCTGATAAAATATGAGCAATATAATTTTTAATACTGGTCTTTCCATAACTCGCCGTCACACCAACCACCACCATATTTGGCAGGGTATCTAACTTCTTTTCTGCTTTCATCTGAAACCCTCTAAAGAGCATCATCTCCATCATTGCAGAGATAAGATAGGCTAAGAAGAGTGGAATAATAACTGCAAAACTCTCATACTGAAAACCTGCAAATTTTAACATTACCACAAAAACAGTTAAAAAAACCAAAGAGGCAAAAAAACGTTTTACTCTACCTGTAAAGACCAATGGCTTATCTTGTTCGGCTCTCCATTGATAAAGCAGTGCAATATAGACCACGGTAGCGATAATAGAGAGATTAAAATACTTATTCAGTAAAAAGTACGCCAGTAGAGGCAGTACAAAATAGACCAAATGCCACCAAGTTTTGGTATGGTGAAAAATAACTCGACTGAGCTTATAACTGTACCACTGCATGTTGGTTATAAAGTAGTAGCCTAAAGCCAATACAAAAAGTATGTTGCTTAAAATATCTAAAAGTATCATTTTTGTCCTTCTATCTCATCTATAATTTTTTTTGCTATCCACGTGGCATGTTGTAAAAAGAAAAAGTGGTCACCATCTAAAGGGTAAAATGCACTATCTTCTATTAATGATGCTATCTTTTCACCTGTGTAAAGAGGTGTTGCTGTGTCCTCTTTTCCCCAAAAAAGTAATGCTCTTTTTTTATAATTGTTAAAAGAGTATTCAAAATCTTCATCTACCACATTTTTAAAAGTCTCATACATCTCATGGCTTATTCCTTGAGCGTCAGGAGCCACAAATAGCTCCCGTATTTTTTTCATTCCCAGTGGTTTTAAAAATTTAAACGTGGCAATTTTAACTTTAACACTCCAAGGTTTCTTCGTTACAATACCTGCTGACGAGAGCAATACCAAATAACTAGGATTAAGAAGTGTGGCAACTTTGCCACCAAAAGAGTGACCCATAATCACCATAGGACGCAACCCCACAGCTTTAATAAAAAGTCTTACAATATAGGCATAATCTTCTGTAGTCAGAACCATATTGTTGCTACTTCCACCAAAACCAGGCAAATCTAAATAGGTCTGTCGATGGTTAGGAAACTTATCTCCAAATGCCTGTTTCATAATCTCTTTATTACTTCCCCAACCATGAAGTATCAGTATCCCCACCTTAGCATTGGGGTTATACATCTCATAACTCAATCTAAAGGACTGCTTTTTATAATTAATCTCTTTTAATGCCATAACTCTACTTTTTTAAAATTTAAGAATTTTACCACATTCAAGTGGTATCTATCGTTAAATTATGCCAACGCTTTAGCACAAACAAAAGCAGTTGAAAATGCCCATTGAAAATTGTATCCACCCAACTCACCCGTTACATCCAACACCTCACCACTAAAATAGAGGTTCTCGACCTTACGACTCATCATCGAACTGGCATCTACCTCATCGGTTTCAATGCCACCCTTGGTAACTTCTGCTTTGCTATAACCAAATGTACCCGCAGGAGCAAAAGTATAATTCTTTAAAGTTGCTATCTTTTTCCACTCTTCATGAGTTAATTGATTAGAGGCTCTATCTTTGATATTAAATGATTCTAAAAAAGCTTTTCCCACACGGCTGGGCATCCCCAACAATCTACCAATATGTTTTTTAGAGTGCTTAAATGTCTCGGGGTCTAAATTAGGAAGAAAATCAATAATTATTTTTCCTTTCTGCCAATACAACGAAGCATCTAAAACAGCTGGGCCCGAAATCCCTTTATGTGCAAAAAGCAAAGCACCCTCTATTCTCTTATTCCCAATCGTAATGATTACCTCGGTCGAGATTCCAGAGAGTGATTTAAAAAAGAACTGCTCGGGCTGAACCGTAAAACCTACCAATCCTGCTGATAACGTATTAACGGTATGTCCAAAACTCTGTGCAATTTCATATCCAATAGGTGTTGCACCCAACTTTGGAAAACTTAGTCCCCCAGAAGCAACAACAACTTTATCGGCAACAATAACCCCTCTACTGGTCAACACCTCAAACAGTTCACCCCTTTTTTCGACTCTTTCAACCGTGGTTTGAAGCTGAAAAATATTTTGACCAATCTCTTTTTTAAACACATCCACCACCTCTTTGGCAGAGTGTTCACAAAAATATTGATTCTTTTTACGTACCACAGGATTTAAACCTCTTTTTTGAAACCAAGAAAGAAGCTTATCTTGATCAAATCTTTTAATAACATTACGAATAAACCGTTGGTTACCTAAGTAGTTTTTGGCTGTAACGCTACCATTGGTAATATTACATTTTCCCCCACCTGAAACCGATATTTTACTACCTACCTTTGCGTTGTTATCTATTAAAATAATATTTTTATGGGGAAGTAACGCCGTTAAAAAAAGCCCACTTGCTCCTGCTCCGATGATGATTATATCTGTTTTGTTTTTCATATTAAAAGTATAACAGAAAAAAGTTCTTTTCTGTTATAGTTAGAAAATTTAATTTAACAACAAAACTTCTCCAAAAGGAACACTCTCTTCTGTTTTGGGCATTACCCATAGTGTGTCTATATAAGGTTCATACGTAGGAAAAGTTCCCATTCCATCCGTAAAATAAATCAAGAATTTAAAATCTTCATTCATCATCTCAACATATTCAAACACTGGGCGAAAATCAGTCCCCCCTCCCCCTTTTACTGTGGTCTCTAGTGGCTCAAGAGGTGTCAATCGTTGAATATTATGAATCTTAGCATCACACTCAATTAGCTCAATTATATAATTAGGAAAAACCTGTATTATCTCATAAAGTTCAGCCAAAAAAAGTTTTAAAAGTTCATCATCAATCGAAGCCGAAGTATCAATGGCAACAACAATCTTTAACTCTTCTCCATAAATAGAAGGCAAAGCAAACCCACGATAGAGATGTTTTTTACTGGGTGGAAACATACGGTAATCACTCTTGGCATGGGCATTCACATATCTATAAAGCTCATCTCGCCAAGAGATTTGAGCCTCTTGATTTGATGAAATAAATCGCTCTATCCCTTTGGGTAAATCACCCTGTTTTTCAAGTTTATTTTTCAGTTGTTCCATTAAAAGCTCATACTCTTCATCCGAAATCAACGCCTCTTGAACCTGCTCTTTCTGTTGCTCTTGTGGCTCTTCATCTTCAGTTAAATCAAGTTCATCCAACAAAATAGCATATATCTGCTCTGCATAAAGCATCTCAAAGCGTGAACTATAATTTGCCAAAGGAGGCAGAGCAAAACCATTTTCAATCAATAAGTCATTAATTGCATAATCACTTGCCAAATTCCATACCGACGAGACTCTGTCTTTTCCTCTGTCGGTGTGAAACAGAGCTTGGTGCATTGCAGAATTGGCAAGATGTGTTGTAATCTCATCAACACTCAATACCTCGAAATACTCATCATTATAAACAAATTTGTCCCCCTGATTAACAACCGAAGCGATATTGTTGTTGGTTTCAAACTCTAAAGAGCTTACCAGTGTTCCAAAATAAGGGTTTTCAAGCATAAGCTTGGTTTTGGCTTGGGTTAGTTTTTGACTTTTTTCTATATTTGACATCTCTTTTTTCTCTTTTTACAATCTTAACATTTATCATATTAATATGGAGTCAAGGAGTTAAAGTTGAACGCTTCACTCCATCACCGAACTAAGTGTCAACAACTTACACGAGTTCTCTAAAATCGCAACTTTTTTAACCATTTCAGTGAGGTCTCTGTCATAAGATATAAGACCAAAACCTTTAATAAGCAACAGATGAGTGTTGTTTTTTTGAAAAAAATTGATAATCTCATGGGGGGCTCTTTTTTCCCATGTAGTAAATTTTTGGGGATCATAGATAGTGATTTCACCCAGCATCTGTTTACCATAATAGTCTTGGGGAGCAAGAGAATCATGGGCAATGGAGTAGGCAGTGGCATAGGGTGGCATGGTGTACGAGATGTATTTTGCATTGGGAAAAGCTTTGTAAATCTCTTTGTGAATTTCGACATCAACCGAAGCTTCATTCCAGCGATAATCTTGTTTTCCTAAACAGTTAAGGTGTATAAAACAGCTCTCTTGAACATCATCTAAAATAGTAAATTTTCGATTAATACTAAAAGAGTTGATAGAGGTTCTTGTTGAAATGGAGCCATGGAAAACACCAAAAAAGTTTTTTTGAAACATTGAGTGTGCAATGTGCTTAATTTCGTTGAAGAGGTGTCTGTCCATAAAATTACCCTTACTTAGTATTAATTTTGGTATTATATCGTTATTAACGAATAATTATAAAGGTAAAAAAATGAACACGCCTCATATTCCTGTGCTTCTTAATGAAGTGTTGGATGGATTTTCAAAAATACAAGAGGGATACTTTGTAGATTGTACTTTGGGGTATGCAGGTCACTCTAGTGCAATGTTAGAAAAATATAAGCATATTAAACATATTGGTATTGATAGAGATGATGAAGCGTTGGCTTTTTCTAAAGAGAGACTGGCTTCTTTTGCAACAAGAAGCAAACTTTATAAAGGAACCTTTGCTACAACTCTTCCCACATTAAAAGAGTCTCCACTTGTAGGTATTTTAGCTGATTTTGGAGTCTCTTCCTTACAGCTTGATAAAAAGGAGCGAGGCTTTAGTTTTAGTAGTAAAACACTTGATATGCGTATGGATACAACAGCAGAACTAAGTGCTTATGAGGTGGTTAACAATTACAAGCAAGAGCAGTTGGAGTATATTTTAAACCATTATGGAGAGGTACGTTCTTACCGTAAAGTAGCAGGAGCCATTATAGAAGCTCGAAGTCAAAAGCCAATAGAGAGTGCCAAAGAGTTGGCTGATATTATCTGCCAAGTGATTCCAAAAGGGGGGAAGATTCACCCTGCTACTTTGTCGTTCCAAGGCATTCGTATCGAGGTAAATAATGAGTTGGGCGAGATAGAAGGGTTGCTTAATGCCTTAGAAGAGAAAGCACAAGAGGGGGAGTTAACAGGAGCCATTGTTTCGTTAATTACGTTTCATTCACTCGAAGATAGATTGGTAAAAAACCGTTATAAAAAGTGGGCAACGGCATGTATTTGTGATGTTCATGCCATGCGATGCAGTTGTGCTAAAAATCATCAGTTGGGTAAAATGCTGGTACGAAAACCCATTACAGCTTCTAAAGAGGAGTTAAAAATCAATGCCCGTTCTCGCTCTGCAAAACTAAGAACATTTATATTTAAAGGGTAATGGATGACACAACATGAAAACAGAGTAAAAGAGGAGAATGGCGTAACGGGGAGTATGATACTTATTACTTTTTTCTCTATCTCCTTAACCCTGCTTCTAGCCCTACCCAATATTTATCTGGATAATCAAATCTATTACGAGAGCAGAGCCATTGCACAGCAACAGCGTATTTTGCGTACGCTTCAAGAGGAGCAGACCATTATTAAAAACAAGCTAGAGGTGATTCATTATCATGAAAACATTATCTTAAATCAAATTCCAGAGTAGTTCCCATGATAAGAAACTGCTTAGACAAACGGC
>DCAF01000072.1:0-5471 GCA_002311915.1 Sulfurovum sp. UBA1140
ACATAACCCATGTACCTTGCACCTATCATTTTTTGGTTATCAGAGACCACTGTACCTGTTACATCAAGAGAAGCAGAGAAAGTTGAGAGAGTAAGTAGCGTTAGAAGTGTTATTGTTTTAATCATTATACATCCTTTTATAATTCATATGAAAGTTTATAAGTAACATAACTGATAGATTATAACAAATATTTATATAAAAAACGACAAATCATTTAAAAAATAGATGTTAATTGAGTATAATAGACAATTAATATAAGGAATAAATCATGATAAAAACTTGTGGTAAAATACTTTTAGCCTCTGCTCTTCTTGCTCCTTACCTTTTTGCAAATGAAGAAACAAATGTTACTAAAGAACCTAAACCAGCATTTGAGACAGTTTGGCAAAAAATTTATGGTGGAGAAGATGATGATATCGCAAATGGAATTGTTATGCTTGAGAATGGAGACAATGCTATAGTGGGTGAGTGTAAATCCTTTGGGGCTGAGCGTTCAGACATTTGTGTAACACGAATCACAGCTGATGGTGCTACAAGATGGCGTAAACTTTTAGGTGGAAAGAAAACCGACCGTGGTATGGCGATTTCTCGTGCCAAAGATGGTAGTTTACTTGTTTTAGGTTCAGGAAAATCATTTAATGACAATGCAGACAGAGACCTTTATGTTGCTAAACTTTCTCTTGATGGTGAAGTTATTTGGGAAAAAAACTTTGGTGGAGATAGAGATGAATATGCTGGAGGTATAGCAGGAACCAATGACGGTGGAGTAATGATTGTAGGTAGTTCGGAATCTTTTTCAAGAAGAGGAGCTAAAGATATTTTTATTGTCCATTTAGACAAAGATGGAGAGTTAATATCTAAACGAACCATTGGAGGTAAACGTAACGATGAAGCCAAAAGTTTAACCCGAACAGCTGATGGTAACTTTATGATGGTAGGTGCTAGAGAAGTAAACCGTGCAGGAGATTCAGACTTCTTTTTAATGAAACTTGACCAAAATGGTAAGAAGATATGGGCTAAAACATTGGGTCAGAATGAACATGATACACTCAATGCCGTAGCCCCTACTCTCGATGGAGGCATAGTTGCTACAGGTTCTACACGTTCATACTACTCTGACCAAACTGACTTAGCTGTAATGTACTTTAATAAAGATGGGAAATTAATTTGGTTTAAAATTTATGGATTTAAATACTACGACGAAGGAAACGCCATCACCATGACAAAAGATGGAAACTACTTGGTAGCAGGTACCACCAACTCCATGGGAAAAGGTGACTTTGACAACTATATTCTTGCTCTTGATGCAAAAGGAACGCTTATCTGGTCAAAACTCTATGGTGACAAAAACAAAGACATTGCACATGGAATTACACGTACATCAGATGGTGGAGTGGTGGTGGTAGGAGAGAGTGACAGCTACAAACGCCCAAAAGATTTTTACATGATAAAATTGAAGTGATTTTAATTTAAATCATGATATACTCGACTCGAAATAAAAAACAAGGAGTCCATAATGAGTGGAACAACAACAGCAATAGATGAAATGACTTTGTCAGGAACTAAAGGAAAAATAACTATTACAACCATAGCAGAACCATATGGTGCAAAAAGTGAAAGCGTAGCAAGTATCGGAATTTCTTTAAAATCAGATGCAAGTGAACCTGAGTGGAAAGTACATATTCCGAAAGCAAATATTGACCAAGTTGTAGAAGCATTGCAAAAAGCAAAAGCTACAATTTAAAATATTTCTAAACTCTTAATTGGCTCAAAGTTTGAGCCAATTTTTTACTTAAAAAATAGGAGTCCCATCATCTTGATGAGTTTGTGACGTACCACCAACTCCTTCAGCAGCCTCTTGCTCTTCACGCTCTTGTTCATACTTATCCATTGCCATTCGTACCTCTTGAATCTGCATCTGACTCACCTCATCATGGGAAGACCATGCTACCTCTATCTCTCCACCATACTCAGCACCTATAGCTTCAATTTTAACAGCATACTCATTGATATCTAAACAGATTTCCATATGTCCCTCTTCAGTAGTATCATTAAGCTCAATATACCAACGACCCAATGCATTGGTTTTAATGGTAGAATTTATAATTACAGACATCTTTATGTTCCCTTGTTTTTTATTGCTCTCATTATATCAAATATTTTAATCTTTTCTAATTGATAAACATCAACACTAATTAATTTTCTATTCTCATCTCGTGTGCGTGAATGGTACGTTTATCAAGAGGAGGCAACTCCATAAAATTAAAAGAGTAAATGCTACCCAAATAATGCTCAGAATCATTTGGTACAGGAAAATCAAACCCTTCAAATTTCATCTTGTTAAGAGGAAATATCTTTTTTTGGTCAAACCAAGCAGCCACATCAGGCATCTCACCACCATATATCACTTTACTCTCTTCTTTGTCCCAACCTTCATGCATAGAAGCCAGAGATTCAAGCAGCTTTTCTCTAGCCTCTGGCTTATTATTTCCATTTGGAGTATGCAAACTCACAGCCGAAATGTCACGAATAAGCTTAAAAATATCGTTATAGTAGTTTTCATAAAATGCTGTATTGGGCAGTGTAAACATAGGGAAAATATCAACAAATACCCCTTGATGATACGCTATTTCTTTATCTTTTTCATGAAATTCAACGATAGAAGCTCTATTTGAACGCAATTTTATATAGTCAAACAAAAACTTCTCATCTGTTTTTCTAGTCTGAAAAAAGATATTTTCAGAAAGTTCATCTTTAGCAATCTCTTGAAACTTCAAATAATCTTCAACAGGCATAGACAAATCAATATCATCATCCCAAGGAATAAACCCTTGATGACGAACAGCACCCAAAAGTGTTCCCGAATCTAACCAATACTGTAAATTATGTTTGGCACAAATAGCATCAAACTCCACCAACATATCCAACATAATGAGTTGAGCTTCTCGTAATACCTTTGGCTCAATAGCCATTATTTTCTCTCTATTTTATAGTAGTCATAGAGTGCATTAATCAACACATCAGTGTAAGCTCTTGTCATATCACCCATGTGTGAGACTCTAAAGATAATATCACGCTCTGCTCCACCATTTGGACAAACCATAACTTTGTAACCATCTTCTAAAGCATTAACTATGTCCATTGCAGACTTTCCATCAGTGGGAGTAAGTGTGGTCATGGCATTTGGCATAAACTCTGTATAGGCTTTTAGAGGTAAATCTTTAATACTCTCTCTAAAATACTCAGCTATAGCTTTAGCAGATTTAATACTCTGCTCTACTCCACCACGTCTGTTTATTTGATTTAATCTCGCTTCAAGTTGTAACATAATAGTAACAGCTGGAGTATATGGAGTTTGACCACGCTCACCGTTGCTCAAATAATCTTTAAAATTAAAATATAAAGATTGAACATCTTGAACTCTTTCTATAGCAGAAGGAGCTAAAATAACCATCGTAAGTCCTGGAGGTAAAGCCAAACCTTTTTGAGAACTTGCAATAACTACATCTATATGACTAGACTGCATATCTACAGGGTCTGTAACCAACATAGAGATAGCATCTACTATATAAAGCAAATTATTCTTCTTAGCATAAGCTCCCATAGCATCTAAATCATATAGATGTCCCACTGATGTCTCATGAGCATTTACTATAAGTGACGTATACTCTGCTTTAGGAGCTAAAGTTTCTATATCATTCAGATTTGTATTTTCAACTTTAAAATCGGTATGAGGTATATCATGCAGATCACAAATTTTGACAAAACGACCACCAAAACCACCACCATGAACCACCAAAGCATTGTCATCTTTAGTTAACAAGTTCATAACTACCGATTCCATACCTGCTGTTCCTGATGCTGTCAAAAAAATAACTTTTGAACCCTCTGGTGCATTAACCATTTGTAAAAGTCCTTTTTCACAAGCATAAGTTACATCTGAAAATTCACAGTTTCTAAAATATGGAGTCTGTTTTGCCCCTACCTCTAATATCTCATCAGACATCTTTACTGGACCTGGGGTAAATATGTAATAATCTTCGTATATCATTTATGATTCCTTTTTATCTTTTCTCTCATTATACTCTAACAATACTCGGTTAATTCCTATCATATCAAAAGTAGTAAGCATCTTAGACTTTTGCTTACCACGCTGGATTAATGAAGTAAATTCAGCAATCATATAACGCAATCCACAACCATCAAACTCATAATTAAATATTTGACTTTTATGTTCATCTTCAAAACGAACATAAAACTTTTTAGTTAGCCACCATGGTGCAGGTATATAAACATAACCTTTAGTCCCAGAGATAACAGCATCACCTTCAGACTTAATACCTGTGGCTACTCTAGAAACACCTATCGCTCCACCTTTATGCTCACTAATAATAAGATTTGAAATATCATAACCATTATCTTCTTGGTCAAAAAAAGTTATACTTTTACTTTTTCCTAAAATTTTATTAACTAAAAGTGAAGGATAAGAGGACAAAATATTCGTAGCACCTTGTGCCATAAAAGTATCTGAATAGTTCTTATCTCTATAGAGTGATGTTCTTGTTGCTCGTACCTCTTTTACTTCACCTATAATACCATCTTTAAGCTCTGTAAGAAGTTGATTAAATGCTGGTAAAAAGGCTGTTTTTAATGCAGAGAGTAGTAGTAGTTTCTCTTTTTTAGCTAAAGACAACAACTCCTTTAACTCATTTTTATTTAAAGCCAATGGGTTTTCACAAAGTACATGTTTTCCAGCTTCAAGTGCTTTCTTGATTAATATATAATGCTCTTTGAGTGAAGTATCAATATAGACAGCTGAAATGGTAGTATCTAAAAAATCATTATAATTATCATGTCCATACTTTATGTTGGTACTATTTTTAGTAAACTTTTTAATAGCTAAAAAATCAGGACTATAAATTCGATTAATCTTTACATTGGTAACAAACTCTGATTCATCTATAAACGATTGAGTATCTCGACCCAGCCCTACAATACCTAGTTTTATGGTATCAAAGTTCTCTTTTCTAAGTTTTGTACTAGAAATCCCCTCTGTTCGTGCCAAATACTCAACATGAGTATATTTATTAAGATAATCAAATGCTCCTACCCAGTCATCGCCAATGACAAAGATATCAACATCATACTTAACCATATCTTCTGCTTTTTGAGTTTTACTGGTTTCGACAATAACTTTGTCAACAAACTCTAAAGCCTCAATAGCTTTAACTCGTTTTTTCGTACTCTCTACAACATTCAACTTTCCTCTTGAACGGTCATAATTTTCATCAGTTACACCCACTATAAGATAATCACCCAACTCTTTTGCACGTTCCAAAAGTCGCATATGACCCTTATGCAACATATCGTATGTTCCATATGTAATTATTATTTTTTTATTTTTCACTTTTATTCCCTATTTTTCTCTATTTAACAATTATTACTAATATTTATATTATCTAAAAGCAATT
>DCAF01000072.1:5554-25870 GCA_002311915.1 Sulfurovum sp. UBA1140
TATAATTTGAAAATTTCTAGGAGTAGCTATGCAGGGTAAAGTTATACATTTTAATGTAGAAAAAGGTTACGGATTTATCTACTCAGACAAACATGAAGATAATATTTTTATTCATAAGTCAAATATAAAAAATAGTAATAATCTTTCACAAGGTCAAAGTGTAGAGTTTCAAGTAGAAAAAACAAAAAAAGGTCTCTCTGCCATATCAGTTATCGCTGGAGATAAAGAGCAGTCTCCTTACTTTATTTTTGGAGTTTTATCTGCTCTTATTGCTATTGGAGTTTTTAGCTATCTCTATTTTTACGAAACTATTCAACCCATTTTTAGCTATTTACTTGCTATAAATATTACTACCTTTTTACTTTATGGTTACGACAAACTCATCTCTGCAGGTGAAAAAGTAAGAGTTCCAGAATGGAACCTACACGCTCTTGCCATACTCGGTGGTTCTCCAGCAGGTCTCTCTGCTCAAAAGCTTTTTAGACATAAAACTCTTAAAGGCTCATTTCAGTTAGTCTACTGGCTAATTGTTCTTGTCCAAGTTGGACTTATTTATTGGTTAAAATAAAAGGAAATATCATGACCATAAAAGCTCACGCTAAAATAAACACATTTCTAAAAATAACAGGACATAAAAATGGCTACCATACCCTAATCTCTAGGTTTATTAAAATACCTCATCTTTACGATACCATCTCCTTTGTAGCACAGGAGTGTAAAACTTTTACCATTGAGGGTTGTAGTGATTTATCTGTAGAGGAAAATACCATCTACCAAGCTTTTATAGCCATGGATATAGAGACAGACTTTTTTAAATACCATAAAGTAGTAGTAGAGAAAAATATCCCCTCTGGTGCTGGTCTTGGTGGTGGTTCTTCCGATGCAGCTGCCTTTATGCGTCTTTTTAACAAAGTATGGAAACTTAACATTGACACTCCTACCCTTGCCCAAATGGGTTCAACTGTCGGTGCTGACATTCCTTTCTTTGTCTATGACTATGACGCTGCTAACGTTTCAGGTTTTGGAGAAATAGTAGAGGAGTTTAAAGGTGAAGAAGCTTTTGAAGTAGAGCTTTATACTCCCGATATTCATTGTGATACTCCTTTGGTTTATAAAACGTTTAAACAAAACTTGTTCGATGATATCGAACCTACGAGTTTTAAAGGGTGGGAGAAGCTTTCTTCTAAAGAGGTTTTGAGAAAGGTTGATGCTGTTGAGGCAAATGATTTGTATAAAGCTTCTTTGATTGCTTATCCAGAATTACAAGATGCTGCTAAAGATGGTTGGTATTTTTCGGGGAGTGGTAGTACGTTTTTTCAGATAAAATAACAAGCAAACTCAAGAGAAAACCAAATTTTAACAAACATTGTGGCAAAATGCTCAGCAATTAAGTACCAAAGGACCACCATGACCATAACCCTAAATAACCCCCTAGATATGCACTTACACCTAAGAGATGAAGATATGCTAAAAACCGTAGGTCCTCTCTCTTCTGAAAGTTTTTCTGCAGCTATTATTATGCCAAATCTTGTACCCCCTGTTGCAACAAAAGAGGCATTAATTGCCTATAAAGAGCGTATTAATAGCGTCTGTGGCAGTGATACTTTTACTCCCTACATGACCCTGTTTTTCAAACCAACCTACACAAAAGAATTTTTAGAGAGCATTAGAGATGAATTAACAGCCATTAAACTCTACCCTGCAGGTATTACAACCAACTCTGAAGGAGGACTAAGTGGTTTTGATGTTGATGAGCTACGTATGACGCTTGATGCAATGTCTGAACTTGAAATTCCTCTATGTATTCATGGTGAAACCAATGGTTTTGTAATGGACAGAGAAGCTGAATTTGTCTCTATTTATGAGATGTTGGCGACCAATTTTCCTAAACTGACCATTATTATGGAGCATATTACCACAAAAGAGAGTGTGGCTGCTCTTGATAAATTTGAAAATCTTTATGCAACCATTACCCTACACCACCTACTCATTACTCTTGATGATGTGGCTGGAGGAATGTTACAACCTCACCTCTTTTGTAAACCTATTGCAAAGCGACCAGAAGATAGAGAAGCATTACGTAAAGTGGCACTAGAGGGTCACCCTAAGGTTATGTTTGGTTCAGACTCTGCACCTCACCCTCAACATGCCAAAGAAGCTTGTGGTTGTGCTGCTGGTGTATTTACTGCTCCTATTGCTTTGCAAGTTTTAGCAGAACTTTTTGAAGAGCATTCAACAGTAGAGAAGCTTCAAGATTTTATCTCAAATAATGCTCAAAAAATTTATAAAAATATAGAAGTTCCAAACAAAGTTATTACTTTAGAGAAGAAACCATTTACTATCCCTGCAAAATATGGTGAAGTAGTACCAATGTTTGCAGGTGAAGTGATAGCATATAGTATTGTTTAAAACCGTAAGTCGGGATATCCTCTTCCCGACAGTTGTTATTGATAATTAAATTTATATTATTATAATAGACTTCATGCATAACCCTATAAGTAGTTAAGATTGTTTAGTGTGCATTAGATTTTATTAAATAGACTCGAAAACCTAGCCTTAGCTAAGTCGAGAGGATATTTAATGAAAGATGATATGCAATAAATAATATGGACTTTATAGGGTTAGGCAAGAAGTCTAATGAATTTTAAGACGGAATCTACAGGAGCATAGAAAATGATAGCAAACAGCATAGAAGAACTAATAGGAAACACTCCTTTAGTAAAATTAAGTAAACTCTCTGAACTTTCAGGAGCAACCATTTTAGGTAAATGTGAATTTATGAACCCTACTTCATCTGTCAAAGATAGAATCGCTTTGAACATGGTAAACGAAGCATTAAAAGCAGGGAAAATAGATAGTAACTCAACCATTATAGAGCCAACATCTGGAAACACAGGTATAGGTTTGGCTGCTATTTGTGCTGCCAAGGGTCTAAAACTCATATTAACCATGCCTGATTCCATGAGTATTGAACGACGAAAACTTCTTATTCATTTGGGAGCTAAAATCGTTTTAACTCCTGCAAAAGAAGGGATGAATGGTTCTATTGTAAAAGCAGAGAGTTTGGCTAAAGAGCTAGGTGGTTTTGTTTTACAACAGTTTAATAACCCAGACAATCCTGCTATTCACAGAAAAACAACTGCTTTAGAGATTTTAAAAGATACAGATAATAATATAGATTTCTTTGTAGCAGCTGTAGGTACAGGTGGAACCCTTACTGGAACTTCGGAAATTTTAAAAGAGCAAATTCCAACACTTAAGGCCGTAGCTGTAGAACCAAGTAACTCAGCTGTACTTTCAGGAGAAACAGGAGCTCCTCATAAAATCCAAGGAATCGGTGCTGGTTTTATACCTCAAATTTTAAATACTAATATTTATGATGAAGTAATTAAAATAGATGATAACAAAGCATTTGAAATGGCAAGAGAAGTTGCACAAACAGAAGGTTTGCTAGTAGGCATATCTTCTGGTGCCAATGTGGCAGCTGCCTTTGAAATAGCCTCATGCCCCCAAAACAAAGGAAAAGTTATAGTAACGGTTCTTTGCGATACAGCTGAGCGTTATCTATCTACAGATTTATTTGAGTAATGGTCTATAAAGAAGCATGAAAAAAGAGTTGCTAGAGACCATCAAAATAGAAGATGGTCAAATTATGAACATAGAGTGGCATAACAGACGATGCAATAAAAGTAGACTTGAACTTTTTAACGAAAAGAAAGTATTGAATCTTGAAGAGTTCATAGACCCCCCTAAAGAAGGACTTTACCGTTGTCGAATTATTTATGATAAAAAAATAAACTCTATTGAGTATATTCCCTATACTCCTAAAAAAATAAAATCTTTTAAAATTGTTAAAAGTAACATAAACTATAGTTATAAATATACCAATAGAGAAGAACTCAATAAACTTTTAGAAAATGCCTATGATGAAATTATCATTGAAAAAAATGGATTCCTAACCGATACAACCATTGCTAATATTGCTTTTTATACGGGAGAAAAATGGATAAGCCCTAAAGAGCCTTTACTTAATGGAACATTAAGAGAAAGATTACTCTCTGAGAATTTTTTAATACTTAAGAATATTAAAAAAGAAGATATTCAAAAATATTCACACTTTGCTTTAATGAATGCTATGATAGGATTTGAAATTCAAAAGAAAATCACTATTAAATTATAAAAAGAGAAAAAAATGCCACATAAAACCTTAGAAACTCAAGAATTTACAACCCTTATGAAAAAACATATTTTAGAAGTAATTGAATATATGTTTAATAGTAATCAAGAATTTTCTGTAGCATGTGAAATTTCTGAAGTCCACTTTGAACCTTTTCTGCCTAAAAACATACATCATTCATTACCTGAGATTACTCTCTTTATGTTGGCAAACTACTCTTTTGAATCTGCTTCATTAGATAACAACTATCTCTCATTTGAAGCAGGATTTGGACCTGAGAATATAGGCTCTCTTGTACAAGTTCCTATCGGTGCAATCAAACAAGTTTTTGTGGGAGAATATCCTGTTTTTATAAATGTCTCTCCATCTTCTAAAATAGAAGAAAATATCGAAGAGAGATTTGAGGATGAAGACGAGGACAACTCTATGAATGCCCTCTTAAATAATCCTGAAAATGCAAAGCTTCTAAAAAAGAAGAAAAAGTAACTTTAACACTTTCCAGTAATAATATAGTTCACTACATTATCAATAAATACATTGTTTTTATTCTCTTTAGTATAGACAATGTAAAATTTACGACTCATAGTAAAACCATAAACTCTAGACTCAAAAAGCTCTCCACGTGCAACCTCATCGGCAATAGCATGTTTAGAAATTACAGAAACAGTTGGTTGATCCTCATCTTTTTTAGCACGTTTAACACTTTGTAGAGCTGCTGTTGTATTGGACACTTCAGATAAAACATTAAAACTTTTACATGAAACACTCAACTCTTCAAAAACTTCAGAAATTAGTTTTCTTGTATGTGAACCCTCTTCACGACAAACCCACTTATACTCATAAAGCTCTTCTGTATTAATAGTTTTTGGTAGAGGTGTATTAGAAAAAATTACCAATTCATCATCAAACCACTCTCTATAAATTAAACTATCATCAAAAAGTGGAGACTCTATAAGCCCTACATCAAACTTTCTATCTCTTAAACCCTCAATAATTTTATCAGTTGTATCTATGCTTAAAGTAACATCATTGCCAATACTCTCAGAAATACTGTTTAGACACTCACCTGGAATAACATAAGAACCAATAGTATAAGAAGCTGCCAATCTAAAAGTCATCTCTTTTTTAATAATTTTTAAAACATCTTTTTCAAGAGATACAATAGACTTTTCAAGTTGAGTTACGACCTTGTATAACTCTTCCCCTTCAGGTGTTAGCTTAATACCATTTTTCTTTCTATCAATAATCTTTGCTTCAAGATAGTTTTCAATATATTTAATCTGTTGTGTTACAGCAGGTTGAGAAATACCCAACTTTGCTGATGCCTTAGAAAAACTCCGTTCTCGTGCGACCGTTAAAAACGTCTCCATCTTTACAAAATCTTTTAACATTACATTCCCTTATAATCTTTATTAAAATTATTGTATCTAATTATATTTAAAGTTCTTCATAAGTTCAACAAATACCTTTCGATAACATTATAATTTAGAGTTATTAAAATTTATAATTGAACATGCTATATTAAAAATTAATCAATAAAGTGTTATAATTAAGTATGAAGAAAGTATTAGAAGCTCTAAATGACGCACAACAAGAAGCAGTAAAACATATTGATGGTCCTCAACTCATCTTAGCAGGAGCTGGTAGTGGGAAAACTAAAACCTTAACTACAAGATTAGCTTATCTTATCTCTGAAGTAGGAATTGACCCACAAAACACCTTAACACTAACCTTTACCAACAAAGCTGCCAAAGAGATGCGTGAACGTGCCAACGCACTCATCACCCATCAAACCTCTTCCATGCCACTTCTTTGTACTTTTCATAAATTTGGACTTCTTTTTCTAAAATTTCATATTGAAAAACTTGGACGTGCGAACAACTTTGTAATTATTGACTCAGATGATAAAAAAAGAATTATTAAAAGAATTGCCAAAGAGAATAAAATTGATTTAAACATTGCTTTTATAAACTCAGAAATTTCTAAATATAAAAACACTCTTTTAAATGCAGATGAAATCATTAAAAAAGCAGAACTTCCTGACTATAAAAAAATTGCTATTATCTATAAAACTTATGAAACCGAAATCATAGAAAATAATTTAGTTGATTTTGATGATTTGCTTATGCTCACTTATCAAATTTTAAAACAAGATGAAGAACTTAAAAAAATAACATCAGAACGTTACAAATACATCATGGTAGATGAGTACCAAGATACCAATGAACTACAGTTTAAACTTTTAGAACTTCTAGCGTCAGAACATAATAACCTCTGTGTAGTTGGAGATGATGACCAGAGTATTTATGGTTGGCGTGGAGCAAACATACGAAATATTTTAGAGTTTTCAGAATATTTCAAAGGAACCAAAACAGTTAAACTAGAAACCAATTATCGTTCAACTAGCCCCATACTTAAGGCTGCCAATGAGCTTATAGAGCATAATAGCCAACGAATTGGAAAGAAACTAACTTCTCATAAGGGTGATGGAATAGCTGTTAAAGTTTTTCACTCATTAGATGAATCTTTAGAGTCACGTGCCATTGCACAAGAGGTAAAAGAGCTGTTAGCAAAAGGTGTCTCTTCCGATGAAATCGCTGTGCTTTACCGAATCAATGCCCTTTCGCGTTCACTTGAAGAGGGTTTTACCAAAGAAGGTCTATCTTTTAAACTTCTTGGAGGTATGCGTTTTTACGATAGAGCTGAGATTAAAGATATTATTTCCTATTTTAGACTATTTTCAAACCCTCATGATGACTTCTCTTTAGAGCGAGTTGTCAACAAGCCTAAACGTGCCATTGGAAAAGTATCGGTTGATAAACTAAAAAAAGCTGCGTTTGAAAAGCACTGTTCTATCTTTACCCTTATTCAAGAGAATGAAGTAACAGAGTTGGCTAATATAGTGAGTAAAAAAGCTGCTGCTTCACTAAAAGAGTTTGCAAAACATATTGAAACCCTACGAGCCGAACTAGAGAGTTCACTCTATAACTTCCTTGAGCTATTTGAAGAGCTTATAGGTATGAAAAACTTCTACGCAGCTACACCTGAAGGGCAAGAACGACTACTCAATATAGATGAATTTTATGGTTACTTTAGAGAAGCTGTCATTACAAATCCAAACCTTACTCTGGATGCTTTTTTAAATGATATTTCACTACAGAGTGAACAAGACCAACTCGATGAAAATGCCATTACCATTATGAGTATACACGCTTCAAAAGGTCTTGAGTTTGAGCATCTCTATGTCATAGGCTTAGAAGAGGAGTTCTTCCCTCTTCTTGGCGATGGATGTAACATGGAAGAGGAGCGTCGATTAGGTTATGTAGCCATTACACGTGCCAAATCTGACTTAACATTGTGCTATGTTGATAGCCGTTTCTATAAAGGACAAAGAAAACGTATAGAAAAAAGCCGTTTCCTTTCGGAAGCTGGGCTTATTCAAGGTGAATCTCTTAAAATTACAAAAGCACCGAGCTTTAAAAAAGGTGACTTGGTCAAACATAAAATCTTTGGAATAGGACGGGTACAAAGCTCCACAAAATCTGGACGAGAATACAAACTAAAAATTAATTTTGGTGGAAGTAAAAGAGAGATTTTAAGCTCTTTTGTTCAGTCTGTCTAAAATAAATTAATTAAAAAAATATTATTGATACATAGGACAAGGGACTCCCTTGTCCTCAATGCTAAAAAGGTAAAAATGAACCGTCTCTTCGTAGTAAACAAGCCCATCTTCCGTTCTTCCAACGGCTACATGGGTTATATAAAAAGAAAATACAACACCAAAAAAGTAGGCTTTTCAGGAACCCTTGACCCTTTTGCCACGGGTTGCCTTATTGTCGCCACAGGTCAGTACCCTAAACTTTTTCAGTATCTCAAAAAAACACCCAAAGCTTACACTGCAACCCTATGGCTTGGAGCCAACTCACAAAGTCTTGATATTGAAAATGTTGATTCTATTAAAGAAGTAGCTGAAGTAACCATCAATAAAATATACCAAGCACTAGAGAGCCTAAAAGGTGAACTTACCTACTATCCACCAAAATTTTCAGCCAAAAAAATCAATGGAAAAAGAGCCTATCAACTGGCAAGAGAAGGCAAAGAGGTAGAGTTAAAACAGATAACCTCTATAATCTATGAACTACACCTTATTCACTACAACCACCCCTTTATTCACTTTGAAGCCACCGTTTCAGAAGGAACTTATATCCGTTCATTAGGAGCAATTATTGCTGATAAATTGGGTGTTGATGCCACCCTCTCTAGTCTTAGAAGAGACTATGAAGGCAAATTTTCATTTGATAATGAAAAACCCCTCAACCCCCTACACTATCTCAACATTCCTCAGAATATCTACACAGGTGATGATGAGTATATGGAGTTGGGTAAAAAACTCTATATTGACTATTTTGAGACCAAAGAGGATGGAGTCTATTGGATAGAGACCGAGAACTTTTTCTCTGTTATTGAGATAGTTGATGAAGAGATAAAATATAAACTCAATAGAATGGAGAAATATCGTGACCATTAAAGCCCACGCCAAAATCAATACCTTTTTAAAAATAACAGGACACCAAAATGGCTACCATACCCTACTCTCACGATTTGTCAAAGTGCCTCACCTTTACGATACCATTAGCTTTGTTCCTGCAAAGTGTGATGACTTTACCATTGAAGGGTGTGGCGATGTTCCTATAGAATATAATACCATATACAAGGTCTATGTTGCTATTAAAGAGCAGTTAAACCAATGTATTATCAATGATTTTTTCAAATATCATAAAGTCGTGGTTCAAAAAAATATCCCCTCAGGAGCAGGTTTAGGTGGGGGAAGCAGTGATGCAGGAGCATTTATGCGTCTGTTTAATGAGGTCTGTAAGTTGGGTATTGATACCCCTACTCTAGCCCAAATTGGTTCAAAAGTTGGAGCAGATATTCCCTTCTTTGTTTATAACTATGACTCAGCCAATGTATCAGGATTTGGAGAGATTGTAAAAGAGTTTAAAGAGGAAACCTTTGAAATTGAACTTTATACCCCTAATATTCATTGTGATACACCATTGGTTTATAAGACATTTAAACAGAAATTGTTCGATGGTATCAAACCTACAGTATTTAAGGGTTGGGAGAAGTTGTCAACCAAAGAGATTCTCTCAAAAGTAGATGCCATTGAAGCCAACGATTTATACAGAGCTTCACTAATTGCCTATCCCCAACTTAAAGAGGTCGCCAAAGAGGGTTGGTATTTTTCTGGTAGTGGTAGTACCTTTTTTAAAATTAAATAGTATAATTATAAAAAACAAAGAATAAATTATGTCAATAAATATTGTAGCCAAAAATAAAAAAGCCTACCACGATTATGAAATACTAGAGAAGTTTGAAGCAGGAATTGTCCTGCAAGGCTCCGAGGTTAAAGCCCTTCGAGCCAAAAGAGCCAATCTAAGTGATGCTTTTTGTCGTTTTATCAAAGGTGAACTCCACCTAATGAATACACATGTTGCCCACCTAGAGACCACCAATGCTAACTATGCACGAGAGACTAGAAGCCCTAGAAAACTGCTTTTACATAAAAAACAGATTAATAAACTTTTTCTTAAAGTCAACAAAGATGGTCATACGATTGTTCCCTTGATGCTCTATTTTAATGAACGAAACCTTGTTAAGGTAAGCATCGCCATTGCAAAAGGTAAAAACCTACACGATAAACGAGAAACATTAAAACGACGAACACAGCTTAGAGAAGCTCAACAGGCAATGAAAAATTACAAATAAACCATTATCTAACCTCTTGTGCAATCAAATGAATTGCCATTCCATAAGAGGTAGAGTTATTATATTTGTTGACATACTCCCCATACCTAAAGGCAGGGGATTTTGGATTCAAACAATATTAGCCTAAAAAATAGGTCTTATGATATTTAGCCCAAGAGAAGATGCCCCTTCTCTTTTATATCTGTGTTTTAAAAATTTAAAATATATCCGAGATCTTACCCCTCGCGATATATTTATGTTTATAATTTAAACTTGTTAAAATTTTATAGGAATAGAAGATTATTCTATTCCCAACCATATATTTTAAGAATTTTAAAGAACATAAAAAAACATTTTTTGTTCTTCTATTTGAATTTTACTCTTTTAACTATTAAAGTACGCTTATATCCCCATAGCCGAAGCAAGGGGCTTTACGCTAAACTTAAGTAAATTCATAAAAAATAATATCATAATATTGGGAGAAATTTCAAGTTTATAGGTAGTTCAATTACAAATTGACTCTAAACACTTCCAATACCCTTTTAAAAACCTCATCAAACTCTGCCTTAATCAGCATCTCTTTTTTATTTATGGGATGCACAAACTTTATGGAACGTGCATGAAGTAGCAACTGATAAGAATCAAATTTTTCGCGAAACAGATTATTATGCTCATTTCGTCCATACTTTGTATCCCCCACAATCGGGTGTAAAATATGCTTCATATGCCGTCGTAATTGATGTTTGCGTCCTGTGTTGGGCAGAAGTCGAAGCAGAGAGTAACGAGCCACAGGATAACGACTTACAGGATAGGGTAGCTCTACTGTTGCCAATTGTCTATAATAAGTCTGTGCCTCTTGTGGTTCCTTATTCTTATTTCGGTCTCTGTCTGCTTTTTTATCTAAAATTACTTTCAGGTCATAATCTATTAACTCTTCTTCTTTGGTATATCCACGTACCACGGCAATGTACTCTTTTTGAATGGTATGAACTTTAAAAGCCTCGGAGAGCAACCGTGCCACTTCTGAACTCAAAGCAAAAATAAGTACCCCCGATGTTGGCTTATCTAACCGATGTACAGGGTAGACGTATTGCCCTATTTGATCACGAACCAACTGTAGTGCAAACTGTGTCTCTCTTTTGTCAATGGGTGATTTATGTACCAAAAGTCCTGATGGCTTATTAATGGCAACAAGATACTCATCTTGATAAAGAATCTCTAACATACCTTTTGAAGCACCACAATATTATCATTAATTGTTTTAATCATCTTAAGCCCCACTTTTTCAGCCATTATTTCAAAACTTTTAGGGGTAAAAAAACTAATATGCGTTACATCTCGTCTGTACCACCAGTTTAAAAAAGTTATATCATCCTTAGGTGGGAACTTGGTCATTAAAATAATATAACCATTATCATTGATATGTTTAACCAAAATTTCTAAAACCTCTATAGGTTTTTGCAAATGCTCAAAAACTTCCGTAGAGGTAATTAAGTCGTATTTTTTACCCTCATAAACTTTTTTAGGAGAAAAATAGAGGTCATATTGGTCAACTTCCACTCCCTTGCGTCGTAAAAGCTCTGCCAATACAGGACCTGGACCACAACCAAAATCTAATGCTGTTTTTATATTCTGTTTATATGGGGCTATTGCCTCTTCTATAAAATCTTCAAACATCTTAACATACCCTAAAGACTCAAAGCTATTATTATGCAGTTCATACTGCTTTTTTTCGTTAACTGAGTCTACCATTTGTGTATCATCTAGGTAGACAAATCCACACGATAGACAACGATAATAGATAAAACTTTTCTTCTTATCACGTATAGTTTTGGTTTTATCATAACAAATTTTACACTCTTTCATTCTCTCTCCTTATGCTCTAAATAGTGTATTATTATATCATATTTTTTAATATAATATTTAATGTTAATATTAGATTTATTTTAATATGGTTAATTAATCCGAATAATGATAAAGTGTTTAACTCAATTAAAAACTAGGAGATAGAATGAAATTATTACTAAGTCTTGTGATTGCAGGGGCAACGCTGTTCGCAGGTGGAAATATTCAACCAATGAAAGTGGTTAAATATGAAAAGCCACAAACAAACTGTTTTAAACCAAACATTCAAAAGTGTCCAGATTGTAAAGATGTAGCAGAGCTTTGCCCATACAATGGTGAAGACCTACCTATTGCTAAAACAGAACCTTGTGAAGCCCTTTTAAATCAACCAGCAAACTAAAATTACTTAAAACGATTGGGTCACATAGAGTGATGGCAGATAGTTGTAAAAAAGTGCCACGGCAACTCCTGCAATAACAGCATATAATCCTATATATTTAGGATTATATGCCACCAATGCTCCTCCAATAGCTCCTGCTACCAATCCCCCAATATGAGCACTCAAATCAATAGAGGGAAAGATTAACCCAATCCCAAGGTTTAATACCAACACCATACCAAAACCACGTATAAACTCTATAAATTCATCTTGCATCCGTTTTCGATGTACCAATACAAAACCTGTTAACGCTCCAAAAATACCAAAAATAGCTCCACTTGCTCCAACACCCCATCCCATGGGATGAAAATAGACAGAAATTAAAGAACCAACAATCCCAGAAATAAAATAGATACCCAAATAAGAGACTGCCGAAAAGAGTCTTTCAACCAGACGACCCACAATATAGAGCGAAAGCATATTCATAACAATGTGCATTGCCCCACTATGTAGAAACATCGACGTTAAAAGTCGCCACAGCTCTTCATATATCACCACTAAAAAACCATTTAACGCTCCAAACTCAAAAAGAGACTGCTCATCTAATCCAATAAATGGTAACGCAAAAACAGAAATATTTAAAATCATCAACGTGTAGGTAATGGGATACTCTTTAAAATGTTCGATACTCTATCCTTTTAAAATCTATAAAACAGCATCATATCATAAAGCCCATAAACATCGTTACCATAAATCCACCAGCCACCACAAAAAGCAGATAAAAGAGCCATCGTGAATAGATAGCCCCTAACGACAAAAGCAAGTAGCCTATCCCATACCACCAAAAGAGCAAAATCTCTCTACTCTCACCCTCTAGTTTAAAAAGAGTCAAAAGCCACTCATCCAATAGCCCCCCAATCCCAATCAGATGCAACAACATACTTAACGGATAAAAAGGGCTAAAGAGCAAGGATAAAAGAGGGGAATAGAGCTGTAACATAGAGGTTATCGGAAAAATAACATGCACAATAGGAAGCATCAGAACAAAAATACCAAAAGAGATAATCAGCGTCATAAGGTAACCATTTAGCCGATGGAATCTCTGCAACAGTAAAAAAATATAAAAAACACCCAATACCGAAAACCAAAAAGCCAACGAGACCAGCATCTTGGGAAATATTAGTAACAGAAACATCACCATCGTTGCCAAAAAAGCAAAGCTCAACAGCTCTACTCCCATCACCAGTAAAAACCATCCCATCACCATCATGCTATAAGAACGCAACAACGAAGCAGGAGCATCCATAAACCAAATATAAACCCCCAACACTGCCAAAACCATCAATCCAATATCTATAAGATCAAAACGGTACGGAAAATAGCGTTGCTGAACAGCACCATAAAACGGTCGAATCAAAAAAAATAACACCCCTGATAAAATTGCCAAATGAAACCCACTCAAAGCAATAAGATGACTCACCCCCAGTTTAGAAACCTGCTCCCGTAACTCTTTTTGTAAAGGAGTGGCAAAAAAAATAGCTTGATAAAAACTGCTTATTATCGAATCATCATGCTGTCTATCTATAAACGCTAATAGAGAAAATTTAAAGGTTAAAGGCTTCTCTTCAACCCGATTAATACGGGAGTTAATAAACGAAGTCCCCAAATACTCAAAAAACTTCATAGACTCATTGGGAAACAGCTTTAGTCGGACTTGTTTATTTAAAAGATTCTTTTGACTATAGGTACGTGTAAAAAAGTCTAAATTCAAAGCACTACTATGCACCCGTAAAATGGTGTAATTTTTATTATCTTTACTCTTTTGGTACTGCTTTAAGACCTCGACATGAGTATAATAAAAAGGTTTTATTTTAAAAGTAGAATACTCTTCATACAAAAATCCTAAACGAACTAAAATCAGAACACTCAACAGAGCCATCGTTAACCAAAACTCTTTTGCTGTTAAAAACAGTTTTGGTTTCTCTAACATTAAAAATTAAAAAGGAGGTGGAAAATCAATATTGCCCATATCACGGGTATCCATATTTCCATCCTCTTCATAAATCATCTCAAATGGAGCCTCATTACCATAGTGAGCATCAATAAATCGGGTAAATTTCTTCTGAAATATTAAATCAACCGTTCCTGTCGGACCATTTCTCTGCTTCCCAATAATCAACTCCGTCTCCTCTTCCTCTTTTGGTTGAAATGTACTCGTATACTCCTCATTCTTCCCCTCTATTTTTGCATTTTTTGCTTTCATCTCTTTCTCTTTTTCAGCAGCCTCACGATAAACAGCATCACGATAAACAAACATAACTATATCTGCATCTTGTTCGATAGATCCAGATTCTCTCAAATCACTCAACATCGGTCGTTTATTATCTCGACTCTCAACCCCACGATTCAGTTGTGAAAGGGCAATAATTGGAATCTGTAACTCTCTTGCCAACTGCTTTAAGCCCCTAGAAATTTCTGAAATTTCTTGTTGACGACCCTCTCGTCCACTATTACCACTCATTAACTGCAAATAGTCAATCACTGCCATTGTAATTTCGGGGTGTTGGCTTTTAAGTTTTCTAAGCTTACTTCGCACTTGGTTAATGGTAGCAAATCCAGCATCGTCCACAAACAGTTTTCTATTCACCATACGATCTGTAGCTTTGCTTAATCGTGTCCACTCATCATCAGTCAAATTACCAATTCTTAAATCTTGCAAAGGAATAGATGTTTCAGTAGAGAGCAGACGAAGCATCAACTGTTCAGCAGGCATCTCTAGTGAAAAAAAGGCTACCCCCTCGTTTCGTTCTATCGCTTTTTGGGTCATATTTAAGACCAAAGAAGTATTGTGTGTTACAGTCATATCTTCTAATAAAAATAGTCTGTTACCGTCTATTTCAAATCCATAATAATCATCTACTTTATCGTACTCAACTTTAATACCTGTATGTTGGTGGTTACGATTAGAAGCTAATGGACGAGCCTTTTTTCGTGCTATTTTAGTAGGAATCTCATCAAGATTACCAACAATACGCACACAATAAACCTCACACTCATAACCTATACTTTTAATTCTGGCTATTTTTGATTTAAAAGAGCATCTAAAACCTAAACTATCTGCTAGAAATTTAATCTGCTTAGATAACTGCTTTAATTTTTGTGTAATCTCTATAACATGGTGTTTATCATCGTAATGACCATCACTATCTATTAATCCTGCTAAGAGTTCTAAACGATTTTTTCGACTATTTATTAGATAGTTTTTTGGGATATGTTTATTGTTAAAAAGATTTAATTGATTAATATTTTCTTCTAAAATAGATTTTTTAGAGTTTTTAGTTCTATGTAGTTTATATCTTTTATGAGCAGGATTTTTATTTAGAATCCCTATGGTTAAGGGAATATCTAAATTATTAGCCAAATCTTTCAAGTAAATATCTATCTCTTTATCTGTATTTGTAATTTGTGCAGAATTAGAATTTCCATCACCCAACCAAAGACCTAAAAAATAAGGCTCTATCTCTACCTTTTTTTCAGAAAACTCAACACCAACCTTATACCCTTTATAATTGGTTTTAAATTTATCTGATGTTTTTAAATACTCTTCTACAGAGATATTAAGCACATCTCCATTTTTATGTTTTCCTCCATTCCTAGAGTGTTTAAGCGATAAGATATGTGATTTATTTACCCGATAATCTATCCCCTTATTCTGCCGAATCCAATACATTTCTTCACGTCCACGAGCCAAAGAGAGGACTTTTCGTGGGGTGGAGTCATTACCCATCAACTGCTCTCCAACAGTGATATTTTCTACCTTTTTAAGCTCTCCAGAGTACATTAAGAGCTTCGTCCCTTCTTGGAAGCATTTCCCCATTGCAGGTCGTGCTGCAATAATTATCAAATCCCCTTTACCAAACCCTTGAGTTTTATCATTTAAATTCCTAAATCCCGTATCAATTCCTAAGAGTTTACTGTTGCCCAAGGCTTTAAGTCGTTCCATATCGGAGAGCATGGATAGGGTAATCTCTTTGGATTCTCTAAAATCATCACTGGTGCTATTTTGGGTTATCTCGTAGAGCTTCTTCTCGACCATATTCATCACATCTTCAACGGGTAAATCGTCTTCGATGGTTACTTTTTTAATGGTGGTTGCCAGTGTGACCAGTGAACGTTTAGAAGAACGGGCTTTTATCTCATCTAAATAGGCATTGGTATTGGATATGGGATTGGCAGAGAGAATATCCAAAAGTGCCACCTCATCAAAGTTTCCTTTGGCATGAAGTTTGGTCTTTAAAAACTCTTCATCTATCGGTTTATCTTCGCGTAATAACTCTTCCATTTCAGTGAAAACATGCTGATGCAATGGCAGATAAAAATCGTGACTTTGTAGTTTTGAAGCAATCTCTTCAAAAATTTGTGGGTCAAATATAATCGCAGAGAGAACAGCCCTCTCTATATTTAAATTGTACATGTTTTCACTCATAATACTCTATCCTTGTTTTTGGGCAAACGCCTCAACTTCGGCAACAAATCTATCAACCAATTCACCCTCTGGTAGTTTAGCAACCACCTCACCTTGAACCATCACCAAACCACTACCTTTTCCATACGCAATGGCTACATCGGCATGTTTGGCTTCACCAATGGCATTAACCACACACCCCATGACCGAAACATCCATTGGAGTTTTAATATGAGCCGTTCGTTTTTCAACTTCGGCTACGGCACTCACCAAATCTGCCTCTATTCGTCCACACGTGGGGCAAGAGATAATATTTAATCCCTCTTTGACTCGACCACTATCTTTAATAATGGCTTTACCCACTTTTATCTCCTCTTCAAGCTCACCCGTAATTGACACCCGTAACGTGTCACCAATTCCATCAAGCAGAAGTGTACCCAAACCAATCGCAGACTTTACCGTGGCATGAAAAATGGTTCCTGCTTCGGTTACTCCCAAATGAAAAGGGTAATTATTTTTAGGTCGTAACATTCTATAAGCATCCACTGTTCTATCTACATCAGAAGCTTTTAACGAAATCTTAATATCAGTAAAACCTAAATCTTCTAAAAACTTAATATTGTACTCGGCACTTGCGACCATCCCTTGGGCAGTGGCTCCATACTTATTCTCAAATTCAGCTTCAAGTGAACCAGAATTTACCCCAATACGAATTGGTAAAGAACGCTCTTGACACGCTTTAACTATCTCTTTAATGCGTCCTTTTTCACCAATATTCCCAGGGTTTACTCGAATACAATCGACCCATTTGGCAGCCTCTAACGCCAGTTTATAGTTAAAATGAATGTCAGCAACCAAAGGAATAGAAATCTGCTCTCGTATCGCTTTAAGTGCCACGGCAGATTGCATATTGGGAACTGCCACACGAACAATGTCGCACCCTGCAAAGTGTAACCGTTTAATCTGCTCTACCGTTGCTTCAATATCCGAGGTATTGCTATAGGTCATAGATTGTACAGTGATAGGTGCGTCGCCTCCTACTGCCACATCACCCACATAAATTTTTTTAGTCTTATATCTCTCTTTCATTCTACTACCTCCAAGATTTTTAAAGAGTTATATCAAAATCTACTTAAATTATCAAGAAAACTCCACAGGATCCATGTCTATCTCAATAAGAGGAGAGTTCACAAAATGCAAAGCTTTAAGTAGGGGTGTTCGCTTTTCGCAACGTAACAAAATAGTATAACGATACTTATTGGCAATCTTCTCGATGGGAGCTTTTCCATGCCCTACAATCTCAATGTTGTTAAATGCTTTTAACTTCTCTACGGTATCAAGCGTAATTTTTGCCCCTTTGGCATCATCTTTATGTGAAATTAACACCCTTGCCAACGAAACAAAAGGGGGGTAAAAGTCACGTACAAACTCCATCTCATCTTTTAAAAAGGCTTCGTAATCTTCTAAATAGAGGCGAAAAAAATCAGCATTATCCGATTGAATCAGCACATTGGCACTCTTGGCACGACCTGAACGCCCTGCCACCTGAATTAAAAGACTCATCGCTCTCTCTCTAGCCCTATAGTCGCCTAATCCTAAAATATAGTCCATTCCTAAGATAATACTCAACGTGATATTGGCATAATCATGCCCCTTACTTAACATCTGTGTTCCAAGTAACAGATGGCTCTCTTTGGTCTCAAAACGTTTAAGGGCTTTTTTTAACTGATTGGCTGTACCAATACTATCACGGTCAAACTGCTCTACCACCAAATCAGGAATCCCCTGCTCTATCATCTCTTTGGCTTCAACCGTTCCCATCCGTTCACTGATCAAAGGAGTATATCCACAATCGTGACACTGCTCGGGTATCGCTTCGATATAGTTACAGTAGTGACATTTCAAATGCCGTACATAACGGTGCAGTGCCATCCCCACCGAACAGTAAGGGCAAAGATGCGTTTTTCCACACTGCTGACAATAAAGATATTTAAAATTTCCACGCGTTGGCACAAACAGAAGCGACTGTTCCCCTGCTCTGAAATTTTGACCAATCATCTTTATCATTCCATTGGTCAGCTTATTTCCTGAAACAAAACGATAATTTTTCTGCGTTTGAATAAAAGGTTTTAAGAGCCTTACCACATCACATTTATAATAAGAACCCAAACTGGGTGTTGCCGAAGCCAAAACCACTTTTGCCCCCACCTTAGCCCCCATATAAATTGCCATGTCCCGTGCATGGTAGCGTGGTTTCATCATTGATTTATAGCTATCATCATGCTCCTCATCAACAATAATCAGACCCAAATCTTTAAGTGGTAAAAACAACGCCGACCTTGCCCCTGCCACAATATCCACCTCGTTGGCATAGATAGCCTCTAAATATTTACTTTTCTGTTTTTTGGTCAGTTTAGAGTGCCACATAACAATACGTTTACCAAAGTATTTTTCTAATCGTGTTTGCATCTGTGGAGTTAAAGATATTTCAGGCATTAAAAAAATACACTGTTTACCCTCTTCTATAGTTTTTGCCATCAGTGAAATAAATATTTCAGTTTTTCCCGAACCTGTGACCCCAAAAAGTAGGGCTTTGTCTTTTTTAAGCAGTTGATTATAGGCTTTTTGTTGGTCAGAAGATAAGGTTGGCAATGTGTAGGTTCGGTAACACCGAACTTTATCATTATCATGTTCGGTGTTACCGAACCCACATGGCATAAACAATGCAATCGCCTCGCCCAAAGAGCTGAAATAATAGTCTGAAATAAATTTTGCTATCTGAATTTGTTGGTTACTATAATAAGTATTTAACACCGAAACAATTGCCAAAGTTTCAAACCCATCAGGCTTGTTAACTTCATTAATAACAATAGCAAGTTTTATTTTAGAGTGTACAGGAACCTCAACCTGTTGCCCTATTTTTAAAGGTTTATTATAATGATAGGTAAGGATTGGTGCTGAGGAACGGTGGAGGGTTACTTGGTAATAATATATAATGAACCCCTAAAATACACTACTACAAAAAAGTATTTTCATTTTATTCAGAAACTCATCATCTACCGATGCTAACTTTTTATCAACCATTTCAGAATGTAAAGTAAAACATTTATCATATTTTACAAATGATACCAACTTTAACTCTCCCTTTTTATAGCTCATCCCAAGCCTCATCTTCACTATTATTCCAAGTTTCTTGCATAGAAGAGGTTTGTAGTGCTATCATTGGGTCAATATTTTTCAATTTTCTCTTTTTATCTTTTTGATAATAAGAAAAAGGCAAAACCAATATCTCAACCTCTTGATTTAGATACTCTTTTGGTATTTCAATCATATGTCTTTGAGTAGTTGGTTTGATAATCTCTCTATACACAATTATCCTTTAAAAAGTAGTTTTAAATAGATTATACCATAAAATCAATTCGTCAACTGCGTACACCCATGAGCATTGGTATTGGTTGTTTTAGTGGTATCACACTCAAACTTTCCATTAACTATTTCAAACTTTACCTCACCCAATGTAGATTTAAAAATGTATTGGTCACGTCCATTTTTTCCTGTAGCTGATGAAAATAACCATCTATCTTTTTTATTTTCTGAAGCCACAGGATATTCTAAAATGGTTGGTTGAGAACTATTGTTATCAAAATTTCCAAAAACGTTTGTAGTTCCACCAATAACAGTAATAGGAGTAAAGATTCCACG
>DCAF01000013.1:0-1601 GCA_002311915.1 Sulfurovum sp. UBA1140
ATAGGTGGGGAACATGCTGAGTTTAATGCCACGGCTAAGATGTCCAAACGAGAATATTTTAAAAGTATGATTGAGAAACTGCTCTTTTTTGAAGCACTGTTTTTACTCTCGCCTCTCTTTGATATAGAAAAAGAGACACTAGCATCACTCTACACCTATGGTATTTTTGCTACCATCGCTTCACTTATTTTAATTGTAGCCTATGTGGTCTATGCCAAATATGAAGCGAGTCGTGTTATCTCGTGTAGAGGGTGTCAAGTGATAAGCTTTACGGCTGTTGCTGTTAAATATCTTTTAATTACAATTTTACTTTTTACAGGGAGTTATTTTTTAGTTAATCCAAATTAACATCAATATCCCCCCTACCCTTTGCTATTTAGCATCGGGTTTAGGTGTGGTCTCTCTACTCTTTGGCAGTTGAGGAAATTCAATTTTTGGCTTTCTACCCTCTAAAGCATTAAAGAATAAGATAATTTTATCTATCTCTTTATCATTTAAGCTAATGGGCATAATCTCTAATTTAAACTTATTACCTTCACCATTTTTCTCTCCTACTTTATAACCAACTTGCACATGGCTCATCTCTTTAATCGCATCTTTTAGACTCCACAACATACCATTATGAAAATAGGGAGCGGTCTCGGTAATATTTCTTAGGGTGGGTACTTTAATCATCTTGTTCGCATTACCAGTAAAACTACCCACATCTCGATGTTTATATTTTGACCTTAACTCAAAAGGTTTCATATCACCCCCCAATGCTATGCCATTATGACACGTAACACACCCTTTATCTATAAAAATATTCAATCCCTCTTTCTCTTTTTTAGTTAAGGCATCTTTTTTTCCATTTAAAAAGTCATCATAACGCGATGGCGTAACCAATGTTCGTTCAAAAAGACCAATGGTCGAAGCTATTTTTGTAAAATCAATTTTAACTTTTTTTCCATAAGCATCTTTAAACATATCAACATACTCGGGAATAGAGTTGATTCTTTTTTCAATTAATGCTTTGGGTGCAGCCATCTCTACCCCTGCTTGAATTGGTCCCTCGGCTTGGTCTTCAAGGTCGGGGCTTCTTCCATCCCAAAATTGTCTTTTGGCAAATACAGCATTGTAAACGGTTGGTGAATTTAAATGCATTGGGTTTCCATTCCATTGATGCCCTATGGCTTTAGAAACGCCATCCACACCACCCAAGCCCAAGTTGTGACACCAGTTACAAGAGATAAGACTACTCTTTGAGAGCCTTGGGTCAAAATAGAGTTTTTTTCCCAACTCAATCCTTTGTGGCGTTAGTATACCTTTGGGGTCAATTATTTTATAGAGTTCTTTTTCAGTATTGGGAATAGGAAGCAGACCATTTTTTTTGGCTTTTTCAGTCAAAGTCATCGAAGAGCTACCAAGCAAAAGAGAGGTTGTAAGAAGTGAGAGGGTAATTAGTTTAAACATTTTCATAATATATTTCCTTTAATAATATTATAAAATAAAAATGCTTCAAAAAAAATATAATTAAGAAATAAGAAGATAAGAAAGAGATTATTACAAAAGAAAAAATCTTTTGTAATAGAGGTAAAAAATAGTAACGACTATCTTTTTGA
>DCAF01000013.1:1688-8276 GCA_002311915.1 Sulfurovum sp. UBA1140
AACTGTGGAGAACGTCTAGCTTTTTTCTTACCTGGCTTCTTACGCTCAACAACTCTTGAGTCACGAGTCATAAGTCCCATAGGCTTAAGAATTAATCTAAAAGACTCTTCATAGGCTACAAGTGCTTTTGTAATTCCGTGTTTAAGTGCATCTGCTTGAGCTGAGTAACCACCACCAAGTGTGGTCGCTTTAATGTTAACTGCTTCTAGTTGCCTGGTTGCTTCTAAAGGAAGTCTAACTTTCATTTTAAGTGTCTCATGTCCACCCAACCACTCATCTAATGTTTTACCATTAATAGTCATTTCACCTTTACCTGGAGTCAACCAANNTTATGCTCCTTTATTAATTTGTGCAGTATGTGGATGCTCTGCACCTGCATATACTTTTAATTTTTTAAGCATCGCACGACCTAGAGTCGTCTTAGGAAGCATACCTCTTACAGCCAATCTGAAAAGTTTTTCAGTATGGTTTTCTAACATATCGTCAAGTTTTTTACTTTTAGTAGAACCAAAGTAACCAGAGTGAGTAAAATACTCTTTGGCTTTAAGCTTGTTTCCTGTAAATTTTGCTTTTTCAGCGTTAATAATAACCACATAGTCACCACAATCTACGTTTGGTGTGAATGATGGTTTATGTTTACCTCTTAAAAGTGTTGCCGCTTCTGTTAAGATACGACCGAAAGTTTTACCATCAGCATCGATAAGAACCCAGTCTCTCTCTACTTCATGAGGCTTCATGACAGATGTCAATTTCATAAAATGTCCTTGGAATAAAATAAGCCGAATGGCTTTTGTGAGTGGGATTATACCCTCTTAACCTTAATATTTATTTAAATTAAGGTTAACTTAAGCTTAATGGGTAATTTTAATGCGATTTATTTAAATCATGCCCCTTATAGTGCTTATTAAACCAATCGGGTATCTCAAATTCAGTTTCAACCAAAACTTCTGAGAAATCCTCTATCTCGGTGGTATTCAAATCCAGTTTGGGCATTTTCATATCGTTACCAATTCCACTCCCTCTTCTAAAAGATATATAATCATTCCAATGGTAGGTTTTTTGGTAATATTCTCAATTGCCTTTTTATAAAACCCTACCTGTGCCTGATGCTTTAAGTGATACTTTTTAGAACTCTTATAATCAACCACTACCATACGGTCATTGTAACTTAATAGCAAATCTATCTGTCTTAACTCCTGATTGTAACTAAGCGACTGCTCACGGCTAATGGTTGCCCCTTTTAAAAGCCCTTTAAAGTCGCTGTTAATAATTAAAAATTCAATACGTCTTTTTATATCCAAAAACACCTCATCATTCAGTTCTAATCCATAACGGTTCTTAGTCGCCAACATTGCCTTTTCTAAACCTTTTAAACTGAATGTTCCCATCATCTCTAAGGTATAGTGCAGTGCTGTACCAAATAAAATTGCTTGGTAATCTTTCTCTTCATCCTCTAGGGCTGTTTCGACCTCTTGAACACCATAATGGGTAAGGGGCAATGGAGTGCTACGATTTAAAGGAGCCAAATCATTAACTTCAACAAGTTTTGAAACCACCCCTAAGCTCATGGGAACAATACCCAACACATCAAAAATTGACCCCTTTGGTTTTCTTATAATCACCATACTCTCTACAGCTCGTGTTAGTGCCACGTACAATATATTTAGCCTATCTTTCGCACCAAGCTCTTTCTGTTTTGCTACCAAATCACGGTACGCCTCATCAAAATTTTCTCGACCACCCATTTTATAAAAAACCTGCTCGATAAACAGCGACTCATCATAAGCATACAACAGAGCCGAACGCTCAGGTGCATTGCCTTTTAGCCTATCCAATACAATCACATGCTCAAACTCTAACCCCTTCGAGCCATGAATCGTCATAATCATCGCCCCACTTCGATTGCTTGTTGCCACCTCGATACTAGAGAGTTTAAACTCTTCTAAAAAGGTCGGTATATCTGAAAAGCTACTGGCAAACTCCAACAGTTTTAGCAGATTTAAATCCTCTTCAAAATAACCAAACTCAACAATCAGACGATGCACCACTGCCATTGGCTCCATAAAGGGGTGGAACCAATCTAGTTTAACCTTATCAAGTGAACTTCCCACCTGCTCTAGTAATGCTCGTGCATCAAGTTCAATTCCTGTAAACAGATACTCTACCATGGCGACCACTGCCACTATTTTTGGCTTAAATTTTAACGAGCTAGAGGTTTTTAAACTGGTGGTATAACCTTTGGAATAACACGCCTCTTGAATGGTGGCTCCATCTCGATTGGTTGCCACTAAAAAGGCAATATCACTCAATGCCACCCCCTGCTCTACAAAAGATTCCAGTTGCAGAACTGCTTCTGCCACCAAATCTTCGGACTCTACCACGGCAACATACCCCTCACTCGCTTTGGCATGACTCTTTTGAGGGAAATAGTCTGGCATATAGGGTTCAAACCAACGGTTAACCTGCTCTATTACATTTTTACTGCTTCGGTAGTTGGTGTCCATCTGTGCAATGGTTACCCCATAATGGTCGGCAACCGAATCAAACAGGGCTTCAACCCCCCCACGAAAACGGTAAAGAGACTGCTTGGTATCCCCCACATAAAAAAAGCTCTTAAACTCACGCTGACCAACTCCTGCAAACAGCTCATCAATCAGAGGTTTAAGCAACAAAAACTGCAAAGTTGAGGTATCTTGAAACTCATCTAGTAAAATATGTCTAAAACGACTGTCTATCTTAAAGTATAAGAACTCTTTGTTAATGCTTTCGTGCAGTAGTCGATAGGTAAAATAGGACAAATCATCAAAGCTTAAAACCCCCAACTGTTTTGCCGTAGTAATATTGGCATTTTTATAATAATCAAAAAGCTGAAACAGATTAAAGAGTACAATTTTCTCTTTTGCCCTTGCCCATGCTTTAAACAGAACTTTTAATGCTAAGAACTCTTCATCTATTATGGGGTGAACCTGCACATACTTTTTATAGTTTCGATGATCTAGCAGACTCTCTTTTTCAAATACCGTTTTTTTAAACAGATGCTTTGCCCCGTTGGGTTCAAAGTTTTTAATCGCACTCTTAGAGGCTCCTGATTCTACAACCACATGGTAAAGACGCTCTCGAACCACCTCTATCTGCTTCTCTAATTCATCTAAACTGTTTGTCTTGTAATCTGCCTTGGGCAAGAGGGGGGCAATTTTGTAAAAATTCTGCATCAATTCAAAAATTTTTAAAAAACGTCTGTCTTCTATATCCATTGCCAAGGTAACCAATGAACCAAGCAGAGAGTTTGCCTCTATCTCTTCTAAAAAGTTCTCTTCTTTAAACTTTGGGTCTATCTCTTTGGTTGTAAAGTCGGGTTCAAGCTCGATATAGAGCGAAGCCGAACGTAAAATAGAGGTAAAAAAACCATCAAGGGTCACAATAAAATTAGATGAAGATAAAAATCTATTTAAAACCTCTGGCTGTTTGGCTAAAAGCTCCTCTTTGCTCATGGATGTCTGCTGAGAAAGAGCCTCTAAAAAAGCTCTACTCTTCTCCTCATGCAGATGAATAAGAGAACCAAGCACCCGCTGTTTCATCTCACTAGCAGCCTTGTTGGTAAAAGTAGCTGCCAAGATACTGCTGGGTTCTTCACCCAAAAAAAGCAGTGTGATATAACGAACACTCAAAGCAAAAGTCTTTCCACTCCCTGCACTAGCAGAATAGGCTAAATAGGGTTTAAACGAAGCATCCGAAGCATCCATGGTATATTATCCTCTATTATTTTTGGTGTTAAGCTACTTATTTATAATATATTTCCAATTTATATTATATTTCCAAGCTTTCAAGGTGTTATCATAGCACATTTCAATCGCTTTTGAACCATCACTTAACATACTGTTAAGCACTTTAGTGTATTATAGTAAATTATATATAATTACTAGGAAATATCTATGCGTTTTTTTTTAACCCTCATTCTCTTCACCTACTATGGATTTGGATTTGACTACCGTCTTGAACCACGTACCATAACCGAGGGAGTAGAGTGTTTTTTTGGACTTAATAGCAAAGCCCAAGAGGTCAATGGAGCTCGTGTTGTCAATACCTGCTTTATCGAAAGCGATGAGGGCTATATTGTTATTGACAGTGGGCCTACCTACAGTTATGCTCAACAAGCCTATGAAGTGATGCAGTCACGTAAGCCTCTGCCTGTAAAATATGTTATTAATACCTCGGTAGAAGAGTTAAGTATTTTAGGAAATGAGTTCTATAAAGAGCAAGGAGCCACCCTAATAGGTCCCAAGGTCTATGAGTCATTGGTGGCTAAAAACGAGTCTCTTTCACTTTTCGAGAAAATTTCAGACACCATCTTTATGAACACACGACTCACCCCTTTAGATGTTTATCAAAACTCTGATACAAACATCACCCTAGGAGATAAAACCCTAGAGATTAAAAAATTTGAAGAAGGAGAGAGCCAACACCTTGTGGTCTACCTTCCCAATCAAAAAACCATTTTTGTGGGCAACTATGTCTCAAATAACCGTATCCCCCTACTTAAACAGCACCGTTCACTCTCGGAGTGGATAATAACCCTTAATAAAATAGAAAAAATACCATGGAAATACCTTGTCTCGGCTCATGGAGTCAAAAAAAATAGAAAAGCTCTAAAAAGTACCCAAGAGTATCTTAACAAATTAAAAAACAGGGTCATCCTCTCAATAGAACAGCACAGCACCAAAGAGAAGCTTATGGACGATAAAGAGTTGACCTTTTATAGTGAAATACCTTTTTATAACGATTTTCATGCCTATAATATTGAACAAGCTTGTAAAGAGTTCAAAGCAAAATATATCAGTGATGAGCAGAGAATTTTAATGGCAATGTCCAGCATCGAGACTGAAAAGATACTCGCAGAAGGCACAATCGCCTCGATTGATATTACAGAACGTCCCATTCAGATGGCTCAAGAGGCACAAAAAGAAAAAGTTATAAAAGAAGAGGTTATAAAAAAAACTCCTGTAAAAAAGATAGTCGTTGTTAAAAAAGTGGTTCCAAAAAAAATAGTAATTAAAGAGGAACCCAAGAAAGAAGAACCCAAAATTGTCAAAGTTCAGAAACAGAAGGTTGTTCCCAATATTAGATACAGCAATTTTTATCAAGCCAAACAAGCAGCCATTCAAGAACACAAATACCTGCTTATTAAAGTAGAAGCCAACCACTGCAGACCGTGCGACAAACTCAACCATCTACTAGCAACCAACAACAATATTAAAAGAATGGTCAACAGACACATGAAAGCAGTTAAAATCAATACCGACTACGACGCTGTTCCCATGGGCTTAAGCAACATGGGAACCCCCACCATATTTTTAATTAAACCCGAAAATGAACAGGTGATAATGCGACTTGAAGGAACCGATGCCTTTGAAGATTTAGAAGACTCTTTGGCTCTGTTTACGGGGTGATAGATTTATAATAGTTGTGGTTGCATTAGTAGAAAAAATAGAAAAACACAAGAGAAGTTTAACTGCATTAAGTGTGGTCATTTGGACAATGCAGATTTAAACAGACAATGACCAGTTAAAAAACAACTCAAAAACATCTCCAACTCTTTTCTATCTGATTTCTCTTTTTTTTCTTAAAGAAAACAAAAAAGTCAGTTATCATTGTAGAGCTGATACTTTGAGCTGCGTTTCTGCCTAAAAAAGCAGAACGCACGTATCACCGCTTTCACGTCAACCCGTCACCAAGGGAGTTAAAGGAACTGCTTCTTAAACTCCAACAGCTTCAGCAGGACGGAGACCCTTATCCTGCCTATATCTTTCGATTATAGCCATTGCTCTTCTTTTAGCCCCAAATCCAACACCATCTATCTCGGCATGTTTGAGCCTTACAGCCACAGTTACCAATCTATTTTTCTCTCTTTTGGCATATCCCTACGAGGGGGGACTTAGCCAAAAGAGCGACACACAACATACTTTGTAAAAAATATTCTACTGGTAGATTATTGCACTACTTCCTCAAAGGATACTCGATTCAAATATTTTTAAAAAAATATATTATGGAAGATTTTTATGGCGTTTAGTGTAAAAAAAGACCCCAAGCAGATTTAGGAGAATGCTGAACAATAGGTTTGTATGGCTTAAATAAACGGATTTTAACCCAAAGTTGGTTAAAATGCTATCAAGCCTTGTGCTTGTGGGGTTGGATTGTTAGGACTCTCAAATCTATGGGAATCCAACCCCTCCTTATTTCTACTGCCTCTTTTAAAAATCTTCAAAAAAAGCTTTTGTGTATTCTATATTAATATTTATTATAGGTTGTTTAAAATTATGTTGTTTTTTATTGAATAGTGATTGTTGATGAAGGAGTGGTGGGTAAAAGTGGAGATTCATGACACGGTACTTAAAGTTGGGGTAAGGCTTTCTGACCCTGTCCCACCTTCTCCTTCACAAATACAATCAACAAAATCAAATCGCCAACTAATGACATTAGGTAAAGAGAGAAAGGAAGAATAAAGGAGGGTTTAAGAAAGTTACAGTTATGGGGTCTGACCCCTATATTTATATTTAGAAGACTGGAAATATAGTTATTTCACAGTCTCAG
>DCAF01000045.1:0-281 GCA_002311915.1 Sulfurovum sp. UBA1140
GCAGGGAACTTTTTTGCTGGGAATCAGAGGTAGGGTGTTGTCCATGACTCCAAATCATTTGAACCAAACTGTGAACTTGTATAGTGATGCTGAAGGGTAAAGTAACTGTTACACAAAATCTTGTATTTTCTAAAAGAAACTAGTATCTTAGAGTAGGTTTTTAAAAAAATAATATATTTAAACACTTTTTAAGATATTTATTCATATAATTTTAATTGAAGAGATAAAAAACTCTTCAAAAGTGTAGTTTTCAAGGATATTTTATCAAACTGTAGCGTAAA
>DCAF01000045.1:356-8160 GCA_002311915.1 Sulfurovum sp. UBA1140
AAAAAAATATAGTCTAGGTAGGGTATACCCGACTTTAAATGCTTAGAATCAAAAGTCACAGGATGGCTTGGACTAAGAATCCACCTCATTTATGGGGTGGAGTATCAAAAACCGTCACCAACAGATTTGAATCAAATATCCCTTGTGGTGCAATAGCAAACTCCTCCAAGGGAATATTTACACCGTATCGCTCTTGTAGCTTGGCTTTGACAGAAGGGTGGCTAAGGTCAAATGATTTGAGTTTTTGCAGTTTGCCTAGCTCAATTCCCAAAGCCCTTTTGTAAATTTTCCAAACCAATTCTGAGCAGTATATCTTCTTATCACTCCAATTAAAAAGAGCATCATAAGGGTGATCAGAGAAATTTTTGCCTACTTTTCGCATCATTATTAACGCTTTTGGAGTTAAGAGAGTCTCATTTTTTAGACGCTTTACTACAAACCGTTTTCCCACTCCACGCTCTATCCATTTCTGAAGTGGTGTTAGCCTCACCGTGGCACTTGCTTCATAGACATAACTCTTGCCCTCTTTTTTGTAGATAATTCCCATATGAGAGTAGTCTGAGTGTGTTGCAAGTTTAATCGCCTTGGATTGTGATGAGGTGGAGTCTTGGAATATGATATCACCGTTTTTGAAGTTTTCTGCTTGGGGTTTATTGCAAGAAGTGAAGAGTAGAACGATGCTGAAGATTAGATATTTTATTTGCATTCCAAAAGCCTCATTTTTAAAACTTTTATCTTCTCATCTATCTTTTTATCTTTATTCCCATATCCATATACACCCATAATGACCATTTCCGTGGTATTAACTAAGTCATTTTTTTTCTCTTTTTTGAGTCTCTCTATCTCTTCTTGTATCTCTTGACAAGAGGAGTTGTGGTTTATGGATTGAGTTGGTTTGGTGGTTGTTGTACATCCTGCTAATAGCATCAAGAGGAGGGATAATGTGATAATGTTTTTCATAACTACAGTTTATCCAAAATTAGATAACATCTACTCTTAATCTTTAAGCGAAAATAGATAAACATCTATTTGTCAACTAAATTCCATAAATATATGTTAAAATTTCTTAAAAAAGGTAATACATGAATTTAGAAAACAGCAATCCTATAAAAGTTGAAAATGCAACCGTTGAATTTGTAAAGGGGACAATGGGTCCTATAACCACATATTTGTTTGATACGACAAAAGGTGGTCACCCAATGGTGAACGCTATGGCTGGTTTGGCTATTTTGAAAGAGAATGAACAGCTTATTATGTTAAATCATTGTGCTCCTTCAGGTCTCTACCCTAAAATAGCCGATGAGTTTGAATTCATGGATCAAGAGCTTCCAAATGGAATAACACAAATAGTCTTTTCAAAAAAATCTAATGCTTCAACTGTAACTGATTTTTCTGCTACAAGTTGTGGTGGTGGATGTGGGTGATTTACCCTTTTTAAGCCTAAAAAATCTTCTCTTGTCCTAACCGATACAGAGCAAAATCATACTTAATTGGGTCAGTTGCATCAAACTCTTTTAACTTTTTGGTTAGTTCTAGCGTTGCCTTTATATCATAAGTTTTTCGGTTCAAAAGTCCGAGTTTCTGAGATACTTTAAAGGTATGGGTATCCAGTGGCATGAGCAAATCTTTTTTGTCTATCTTTGACCACAAACCCATATCAAGTTTATCTTTTCTAACCATCCAACGCAGATACATCAGATAGCGTTTATAAGTTCCTGCTGAGTTTGGTTTTTTAGGCACACTTCCTACCAAAAAACTGTATCCTCTACTCTTATAAGGGTAAATCTCTTTGAGTGTTGAGATAAAATTCCACAGACCATCCAAGATATTCTGCTCTTTTTTGTACCCTTCATAAAAAATATTCTCTATACTATCTATTGCTTTGAGTCGTTTTAGTGCAATAAACAGAGCCACCACATCTTCTGATTTTTGAAATCTGTAATAGTGAGAGGAGAGTGCTTTTCGTATCATCTCATCAGACGCTTCAAGTAGAGAGAAATCCAAACTATCCAAAAACTTGATAATCGCTTTAACATTTCCATAGGCAAACAAAGCACAAATCAAAGCAATGGTCTCATCTTGATATTTAGAGGCAATAAGCAGTGGATCAGGTTTATCATAAGAGAGTTCATTATGGCTGTTTCGTGCCTCTACTTCTTGGTCTAATCGACTCTTAATATCCATAAATCACTCCAACTTGTACCACAATAATCAACGTGATGAACAAATATATTCTCTTTATGTACTTCTGAATAGATAAATCCATAACCTTTTTTGGGGTTGTAGTTGATGATTTTTCCGTGCATGGTATTCCTCGATTTTTTTGAATTATAGCGTAAGGAGTGCAAATTTAAGTTTGCTTTAGCTGTTTTTAATATTAAATTTTATATTATATTAGAAAATTAAATTTATTTTAATATTAAAGAAAAACTAATGAAATTTATAACCTTTATTCTACTCTTTCAACTCTTTATTACAGGTGTCGAGGCAAAAACGAGCTACTCGAAACCACACTCTATTTGGCATTTAAATAAAATTCGTAAAAAAGTGGCAAAAAATAGTGATGTCCATAAATGGGCATTGAAACGGGCTTTTGCTTACTATAAAAAAAATCAACGTAAAAAATCCCTCTCTCGGAACTATTTAGCCATTGCAGATTATACTAAAAAATCAGATAAAAGACGACTCTATATTATTAATTTATATACAGGAAAAGTTTATCGTCATAAGGTGGCTCATGGTAAAAAATCGGGGAGAAGAGGGGGGCATGTTGTACATTCTAGTAATAGACTTAACACCCACATGACTCCTTATGGATTTTTTAAAGTAGGTACATGGGAGGGGATTACTGCTAAGAAAAAATATGATTTTATGACCGTTAAGGGGTTAGAATGGAGCAATCGAAAAGTGGGGCTTCCCACACGATTAGGAGGGCGAGATATTATTTTGCATACGGCAAAATATGTTAATGGCAAAGGAAGAAGCCTTGGTTGTTTTGCTATTAAACCAAAAGACAAAAAAGTTGTTTTTAGACGGTTAAAAAATGCCCTGTTTTATAGTTACACAGGACGGTGAATTATAAATAGATAATAGGTATTCAGTAGCTATTAATCAATTATTCTTTGACAACTCCACCCCCTAAAGAGAGGTGGTTTTTCGCTATAATGTGATAATATTCAAAAAATTTTTCAAACAAAAAATATTAGGGGTTTTATGAAAAATAGTGTTTTTATCGTTCTTATCGTCTTGTTGGGGGTCAACCTTTCTGCAAAAGAGGTCTATTCTACGGCTCATCTTAATAAAATTTACAAAAAAGTCTTAAAAAAAAGTAATGTTAGTAAACGGGCTTTAAAAAAAGCTTTCTCTTTTTATAAGAAAAATCGTAGACGAAAAGGTCTCTCTAGTAGATATATGGCAATTGCTGATTATACTAAAACAGCACGGCATAAACGTCTTTATATTATTAACCTAAGAAATGGTCGGGTTTATCGCCATAAGATAGCTCATGGTAAAAGATCAGGGGTTATGGGGGGAAAAGTGAGGCGTTCAAGCAATCGACGACACACCTATATGACCCCGTATGGTTTTTTTAAAGTGGGGTCAAGGGTTGGTAGAACAAGTAAAAAGAAGCATAGATATCTCTCGGTAAGGGGGTTACAAAAGAGCAACCGAAAAGTAGGGTTACCGTCACGAAAAGGGGGTAGAGATATTATTATGCACACTGCAAAGTATGTGAATCGAGGGGGTAGAAGTCACGGCTGTTTTGCCATCTGCCCGAAAGACCAATACGCTGTGTTTAAAAAAATGAAACATGCGTTACTTTATAGTTACACAGGAAGGTAAATTTGAAATTAAATAGGAGAAGAGAATAAGACATTTTAGAAGTTCATTTATTATTACAGCAATGGGTTTAGTTTTTGCTTTATACATGGGAGGTAAGAAATGGAATGATGGGCTTTTTGTACTTAGAAGTTTTAGATGCCTCGTTTAGTTTTGATGGTGTTATTGGAGCTTTCGCCTTGAGTGGTGATATATTTATTATTATGATTGGTTTGGGTATAGGGGCGATGTTTGTAAGAAGCTTAACACTCTATATGCTAGAGAAAAAAACGTTAACCGAATACAGATACCTTGAGCATGGAGCCCACTATGCGATTCTTGCTTTGGCAGTGATTATGTTGTCCAAAATCTTTATTCATATAAATGAAGTGATTGTGGGAACCGTGGGTATTTCATTTATTGCAGTAGCTGTTTATCACTTGATAAAAGCGAATAAGAAATAGGGGTAAGTGTTGGAATCGGAAGGCTCTGCTTCTGTTATTTGGGTGTAAACGCTCCGTTTCCAAACTACTTTAGTATAGTTTTATTTTATTCCTCGAACACAACGAATATAACGATCATAACTAATCGAAGCGTTACTTGTCGAACCATCTTTAAAACTCACACCCCAAAATTCATCGGCACTTTTTACATAGGGGGTGCTTGACCAGTAGAGGGTATCTTTGTTGTGGTGGCTGAACTCTTTTAAAATGGCTGGTTTGTAGCGTTTATAATCAACAATACTTAAAAGTTCATCAAGCGTAGGTAAACGCCAATCGTTATGCTCACCTATTTCTAATGTACTACAGTATGAAACAGCTTGGGTATGGGTTACTTTGGTCTGTTCTACATGTTTGGTATCTTCCCATAACAGTTTTGTTGTGTCGTCTTTAATTATGGTCTGTTCAGCACCTAAGATAGATATTGTGGACAATATCATCAAAATTTTCTTCATTTATAATCCTTTTTCATTAGTTCAAGTAATATTATACCTTTTAAAAATAAAATATTAAACCTTGTAAAGGAGGATTCATTATGGCGTAATAAGCCTTTGGCTAAAATAGCGAAAAATTTAAAATTAGAAGGTCATTTATGTCTGTAAAGTGTGCATTTTTATTCGCAGGTCAAGGTTCGCAAAGCTTAGGTATGGGAAAAGATTTTTTTGACAACAGTGATGTTGCCAAAGCGATGGTTTCCGAGGCAACCGAAAGAACAGGGATTGATTTTGAGAAGCTTCTTTTTGAAGAGAATGATAATTTAGCTCAAACCGAGTTTACACAACCTGCAATTCTGTTGGTGGGAGTAATCGCCCATAAACTGTTTACGGATGCCGTTGATATTACTCCTACGCTTACAATGGGTCACTCATTGGGTGAGTTTTCGGCACTGGTGGCTTCGGGTGCGTTAAATGCAATAGATGCCGTGGAGTTGGTGAATCTTCGTGGAAAGCTTATGGCAGAAGCCTGTTCAAAGCAAGAGGTCGGGATGATGGTCTCGTTGGGTTTAAAAGATGAAGTGGTTGAGCAGATTTGCGAAGAGCAACGCGAAGCAGGAATGCAGGTTTGGGCAGTGAACTATAATGCCGATGGTCAAATTGTGATTGCAGGAATTAAAAAAGATTTAGAGCTTTTAGCACCAATTTTAAAAGAGGCAAAAGCCAAAAGAGCGATGCTGTTAAATATGTCGGTAGCCTCTCACTGTCCACTACTTCAAAGTGCAGTTGAGCCATTTTCTGTTAAATTTTCAGAGATGATTAAAGATACGTTTATTGCTCCTGTTGTCTCAAATGTGACGGCTGAAAAGTACAGTACCAAAGCCGAAGCGTTAGACCTTTTGCCTAAACAGTTGGTGTTGCCTGTAAAATACAAACACTCTATGGCAAATATTGATGATGAGGTTGATTGTTATATCGAATTTGGTCACGGAAGTGTGCTTAAAGGGTTGAATAGAAAAGCAACCAAAAAACCACACTTTAATGTCTCGGATATGGCTTCACTTGAAGCAACCATTCAAGCAATTAAAGAGCTATAACCGATGAAGTTAGCGATTATGGGGGCAATGCCCGAAGAGATAGAGCCACTGTTGGCAAAAGTTGATAATATTAAAAAAACAGAGTATGCCTCTAATATTTATTATGAGGCCACCTATGCAGGTAAAGATGTAGTCATTGCCTACTCTAAAATAGGGAAAGTATTTGCTTCGTTAACGGCAACCATTTTAATTGAAAAGTTTGGTTGTGAACGACTGCTTTTCTCGGGTGTGGCAGGGGCGATTAGCCCTGATTTAAACATTGGTGATTTAATTATTGCCGATGGTTTGTGTCAGCACGATTTAGATATTGTGGCATTTGGTCACCCTTATGGGTATGTTCCCGAGGGTGAAGTCTGTATTATGTCAGATGTGTATCTTCGCAATATTGCCAAAGAGGTTGCTACGGCAAGAAGTTTGACTCTAAAAGAGGGGATTATTGCAACAGGTGACCAGTTTGTAGCATGTAGTGATCGAAAAGCGTGGATACTAAAAACTTTTAATGCTGATGCGTTAGAGATGGAAGGGGCAAGTGTTGCCGTGGTCTGTAATGCGTTAAATATCCCTTTCTTTATTTTACGTGCCATTAGTGATACTGCCAATGATGATGCAGGTATGGATTTTGATGAATTTATGGTAGGTTCGGCCAAGATTTCTGCTGACTTTATTTTAGATATGGTAGAGCGTATTGAGTAGAATCGTTATCAGTAAAAAACTGCTTCGTGTGGTGGGTCGAACCAATGGAGCTTTTAAATTAATTGGTGAGGGTGATAAAATATTGGTGGGTTTAAGTGGTGGAAAAGATTCCCTTTCGATGATTCATATACTTAAGCACATGCAACGTCATGCTCCTTTTAATTTTGAGTTTGAAGCGTGTACTATTAATTATGGTATGCCCGATGAGAACTATGCCCATTTGGAAGCACACTGCAAAGAGCATGAGATTAATCATACCGTTTATAAAACCAATATCTTTGAAATCTCACACGATACCATTCGTGAAAACTCTTCGTTTTGTTCCTATTTTTCAAGAATGAGACGGGGGGCATTGTATACCTATGCCGAGCAACATGGATTTAATAAAGTGGCATTGGGTCACCATTTTGATGATACGGTCGAGAGCTTTTTTATGAATATGTTTTATAATGGCTCCATGCGTGGTATGGCTCCTATTTATAAAACACAACGAGGTTTTCATCTGATTCGCCCACTGATTGAAGTTCGAGAGAAACAGCTTAGAGCGTTTTCTGATGAAAATAATTTACAGCCCATTGGTGATGAAGCTTGTCCTGCCATGTTAAAAGAGGTAAAAATGCCTCATGCTCGAGCCAATATGAAAGTTTGGCTAGAGGATTTAGAAAAAGAGAACAACAACATTTTTAAAATGATAAAAGCCTCTTTTAAACATATACATGATGATACTTTTTTAGACCCAACACGATGGAATCGAGACGATATTTAATCTCTGGATGCTTTTAGTTGGCTTTTTAGGTCAGCTATGGCATGGGCTTTTTTCTTCTTTTGCATGGGAGTGATGGGTGGTAGATGGTTATTGGCTTGGTTTATCTTATAGGCTCTCATCTCTTTTTTAAACTCGATTATCTGATTTTTTAAACTCTTCATCTGCCCACGTAACTCTATCATTTCACTGCTAACTTGACAGTAAGAACAGTTATCTTGAGGGTAATGGTATCGGTTATCAGAAGAGGCTATAGAGACAATTAGGGTTAGACTTAAAACAGCTTTTTGTAACATGACAAACTCCTATATTTAATATATACTGTATGATACTAGGAGTTTGCTTTATAAAAAATAAAATATAACATAAAAAATTAAAAAATAACGCTATGTCTTTGGAACTCTATTCTCTAAGAGAAATGGTCGAACATCAAGTGATATTTCTGAAAACTTTTTAATAAAAACTTCCAGACCGTTACTCCTCTCTATCCAATCAGAG
>DCAF01000045.1:8239-45112 GCA_002311915.1 Sulfurovum sp. UBA1140
GTAGTTAACTTTTTCTTGATTGCTCAAGAAGTGTTTCCTTTCAGTTTTTATTAAGATTATATACTATATCAAAAATTTTATTAAATTATATATATTATTTTGATACATTAAATAAAAATTAAGTCTAATAGAAAAGAGTAGAGAAGAAAAATGATACAACACAATAAAATTGGTAATACCCAAACCCCTCTGCTATTCGCAGATATAGGAAACACCAGAGTACATATTTATAATGGTCAAGAGGTTATTCACCTAAGTCATAAAGAGGCTATTGCAGAGTATGCTGATAAAAAGTTACACTATATTACCGTTAAGCATCAACTTAAATCACGGTTGCTCTCTTTAAAAAATTGGACAGATATTTCAGAACAAATCTACCTAAACGGTGCTTACTCTACGATGGGTATTGACCGAAGGGCATTGTGCCTCTCTTATAAAGATGGGGTATTTATTAGTGCAGGTTCGGCCATTACGGTTGATGTGGTAGAGAATGGCAACTACAAAGGGGGATTTTTACTGTTGGGTATACGAGCTTATCTTAATGCTTATGCATCTATTTCTCCTGCATTGAAAAGTGAATTGAATATAGATATTAAACTTAGCACCCTTCCTCAAACAACTAAAGATGGGATAAGCTATGGTATAATCGCGTCGATAAAATCCGTGATAAAAAACATGCTTATAGAACAACATCAATCAGATAAAAAGATTTACATATCAGGTGGAGATGGCGAGTTTCTCTCCTCTTTTTTTGAAAATGCACACTTTGATGAAACACTAATTTTTAGAGGCATGAGGAACGCATTAAAGGAACAAACATGTTAACAGTAGCACTTCCAAAAGGAAGAATTGCCGAGGAGACCTTAGAAATTTTTGCCGAAATTTTTGGAGGAGAGTTTAAATTTGAAGGGCGTGAGCTTATTATGGAAGTAGGTGATTTCCGTTTTTTAAATGTACGAAATCAAGATGTTCCTACTTATGTAGAGTATGGTTCAGCCGATATTGGCGTGGTGGGGCTTGATGTTATTACCGAAAAAGAGCTGGACATTGTAAAACTGCTTGATATGAATTTGGGAAAATGTAAAGTAGCCATTGGGATTAAAAACGAAGATGAGTTGGATTGGAGCAAACCAAACATTAAGATTGCCACTAAAATGGTCAACATTACAGAGCAGTATTTTGCTAAAAAAGCCGTAGGTGTTGAGATTATTAAGCTTTATGGTTCTATTGAGTTGGCTCCTTTGGTTGGTTTGGCAGATGCTATTGTGGATATTGTAGAGACAGGTGCTACCATGAGAGAGAATGGACTTAAAGTTGCCGAAGATATTATGGAATCATCTGCCCATCTGATTGCCAATAAAAACAGTTACTATGCTAAAAAAGATGAGATTCTTTCTCTGTATAAAAAGATAGAGCAAGTGGTACAGAGCCGTGTCTAACGCTCTTGATTTATATTCAAAAGTAGAAGATTTACTGGGAGTAAATGATGTTACTCCTAAACTCTATACGCACTATTTTTCAACGCTAAAAGATTTAAAATTTAAGAGACTTTTAGATGTTGGGTGTGGTGCAGGTAGTTTTTTAGCACAGGTTCAGCATAATTTTCTTCATCTTAAGGTGATGGGTATTGATTTAAGCCCTAGAATGGTTGAACAGACTCAATCTAAAGGAATAGAAGCCCACTGTATTGAGCTTTGTAAAGTTGATAGCAAGTTTGATGTGATTACAGCAGTTTTTGATATGGTGAACTATTTAGATGCCAAAGAGCTAAAACGATTTATGCGATGTATAGAAGAGCGACTCGAAGAGGGGGGAACTTTTCTGTGTGATATTAATTCGCTTTACGCCTTTAAAGAGATAGCCGTTGGCTCTTATATTTGTGATGACAATACACGATTTGTAACTGTAGATAGTGAGTTTGAAGATAACGAATATTACTCTGAATTTACCCTATTCGAGAAAGAGGGCAATCTATTTAAAAAATCTCAGGGAAGTATATTACAATATTATCACCGTGTTGATGCCTTGAAAAAACTGACTAAAATGAAGCTGGTTTCTAAAGCTTCGATTGCTGTGTATGGTTCTGAAGTTGAGAAGTTTTATTTGGTTTTTAAAAAATGACAACCCCTCTTGATTATCAAGAAATCGTAGAAGAGATTTTTCAAGAGATTCAACCCTCTTTAACCAAGGGAAATGTTGCCAATTATATCCCTGCACTTGCCAAGGTTGACCCCAATCAGTTTGCCATGACGATAACGTTAAAAGATGGTAAGCAGTTTTCGGTAGGAAAGAGCCAAGAGGAGTTTTCGATACAGAGTATATCTAAAGTCTTAGCGTTTTCATTGGCAATAGATATTTACTCTAAAAGTCTCTACAAACGGGTAGGGGTTGAGCCATCAGGAAATGCCTTTAACTCGTTGGTTCAATTAGAATACGAAGGGGGAATTCCCCGAAATCCATTTATTAATGCAGGAGCCATTGTAGTAATGGATGCCCTAATAAGTCATTACGGTGGGGACTACTCTGCACTAGAGAAGGTCTTAACCTTTGCCCGAGAAATTAGTGATAATCCTAAAATAAAATTTGATGCTGTTGTGGCAAAATCAGAGATGGAACATGCCTCACGTAACCTATCATTGGCTCACCTTATGAAAAGTTTTGGAAATTTTGATAATGATGTTCGCAATGTGGTTCAGACCTATTTTAAACAGTGTGCCATTGTAATGAATACCGAAAATCTCTCACGCTCCATGCTCTATTTAGCATTTAAAGGCAAAGACCCCATCTCTGGTAAAGAGTTTTTAAATGAACTCCAAGCCAAAAGAATCAACGCCCTTATGCTCACCTGTGGTCACTACGATGCCAGTGGAGAGTTTGCTTATAATGTTGGATTACCTGCCAAATCAGGTGTGGGTGGAGGCATTGTAGCCATTGTCCCTAACCTTATGAGCATTGCCGTTTGGTCACCTAGGCTTAACAGTCACGGAAACTCCCTTGCAGGAACATTGGCTCTACAGATGTTTACTCGGAAGAGTGGGTTGAGTATTTTTTGAGTAGAAAAAGAATTTTTAAGATTAAAAAATAATAAAGTATAATATTAAGGGTAAGATTTTATATTTTTAATTATGTGGCTTATTTTTAATGAAAAAATACTTAAACCTGAGGAATTAGCAACATTACTGTTTACTATTTTTGTATTTTCTTTGGCATTCTTTTTTGAAAAAGTTATAAATATAAAAAAGTATATAGAAATATATATTACTCTGATACATTTATATCATATTATTTTGATATTTATTGATAATAAAAAAATAGATATTGAAAATTATTTTAAAAATAGGAAAATAGGAAATAATGAAGAATTTAATTTAAAAATTTTAGAAAAATCAACACAGTGGAGAGAGATGATTCGTGATTTTTCAAATAAACATAAAAAAGAGTTAGGAGAACAATCTGATGAAATCATACAACATATTAATATGTTTGTAGATGAGTTATGGGATATTTTTGATTTGCCATCTCGCTGTAGGACAGATGATAATTATTAAGTTTTATTCCTCAATAACAAATCCGAGCCAAATACAACCCCTCAGGAGGGGCAAGTTTGGTTACATATTTTTTTTGTAGAGATAACTGCTCTTTTAGTTGAGGTAAGCTTAATGTACCAAGAGCTACTTGCATGGCAACTTCGGTCATTATTCTTACTTGTGAGCGTAAAAAACCGTTGGCTTCAAAGTAGATAATGTGGTAGTTGTTAAGTTTTTTGTAGTGGGCTTTGTAGATGGTACGGATGTTGGTGTGGGTGATGGTACCTGTTTTTAAAAAGTTAGAGAAGTCGTGTGTTCCTTTAAAGCTTTGGAGTGCTTTTTGCAGGAGTTCTTTATTAAAGGGTGGATAGTGGGCGATGTGTTGGTTTTCAAATATTGAAGGGGTTGTGGTTTTAAATAGGTAGCGATAGGTACGTCGTTTGGCAGAGAACCTAGAGTGAAAATCATTAGGCACAACGCAGACATGTTTAAAAGCGATGTGTTTAAGTTTATGGTTGAGTACCTGTTTCAGTTTTGTAAGGTCATTCCAAAAAGGGGGGAGTTCAAAATCTATCACTTGACCTGTGGCATGAACTCCTGCATCGGTTCTGCCACTTCCCCGTATTTCACTTTGAATTCCTACGGACTTCAGGGCAGTCTCTATGGTAGTGGTAATGGTCTGTTTTGTGCTTTTTTGCTTTTGAAAACCTTGAAAGTAGCCTCCGTCATAGGCGATAACTGCTTTAACCCTCATTAGAAAAACCTTGATACTTTATAGCGAAAGAGTATAAGCCCCAAGCTAAAGATGCTCACAATGGCAAGACCCAAGAGCAAGAGTGAACCACTACTTTTTAGGGTGGTGGCAATAATATAAAGAGCAACAGTGGTAACTCCTAAGACATGATACGCGTAATTTTTTTGGTATCGTGGATTAATAATAGAAAATGCCGAGACGATGTAGAGTCCCATCATGGGAATAAGACTAATAAAGATAAAGAAGAGTATTTTTCTTTTTTTAGTGGGGTGATAAGAGTAGCGTATCCAGTGGTCTAGTAGATTTTTATAGTTGTATCCATCAGAGTGTAAGTTTTGAAAAATCTGCATGGTTTCATAATTTATTTCGCTAAGAGAACGATCTTCAAAGGTGTATCCACTTCCATCATTAAGGGTAAGCTGAATAGAGGAGTCGGTGTTCTCTATGGTTGCACTTTTAGCAATAAAGAGTTGGTTAAAGTGCTTTTCATCTTTTTTATAAATAACAATATCTTCCATCTTTTCACCCTTTTTATCTTTTAAGTAGATAAAAAAATCACCAAATTTCTGCCCCAGTTGTGAAGGGCTAATATTGAGCTTGGCTTGGGTTGATTTTTCGGCTTTAAATAGGCTATATTGCTGGTCAGCTTGGGGCATTTTAGCCAATGATAGCGTTAAAAGCAGTAGAGAGAAAAGTATGGCAATTATCCATAGGTAACGGATAATCTGTTTGGCCTGAATGCCCAGTGCAATCAGTGCCATTAGCTCATTTTCGGTAGAGAGTCGAAGTAGGGTGGTGGTGACAGCAACTAGAAATGAGATGGGGATAATATAGAAAAGAATCGTGGGAAGGTTGTAGAAAAAAAGTTGTGTCATCTCTATAAAGCTAACTTGAAAAAGTGAGGTTAACGAAGAGAGTTTAACAATAAAAACCAAAGACCCTATAAAAAATAGGGGCAGAAATATGGTCAAAAATGCCTTGCTAAAGTTTTGTGATATATATCGGGATATACTGACTTGACCAAGCTTGGCACGGGAGCGATTAGCCATACATTATCCACTGAGCCATGCTATAAAATTGAGTATCAAGAAGATAAACAATAAAGGTGGCAATGGCTAGAAATGGAACAAAAGGAACAGCTTTGTCTTTAGCAACCAACGAAGGGATAATGGCTAAAACAGCTGATAAAAAGAGGGCATAAAAAAAGAGGGGAAAGCCCAATAATGCCCCCATCGTTCCTGCTACAATAATGTCCCCTTCACCCATTGCCTCTTTATTTAAAAAGTAGCTAAGGTAGTAACGAAGTAGGGCAAGTCCCCCTGCTGCCATTAAAGCATATTGAATAGAATCAACAACATAGGGGTTTACAACTGCTAAAGCCAATGCCAAAAGATTAAGACTATCAGGCACTGCCATGTATTTGAAATCTATCATAACCAATGCTAACAGCAGTGCAAAGGTGATAAATACAGTAGGTAGATACCAAACCAATCCCAATTTAAAATACAACAGTACAGCAATGACTCCTGTTAAAAATTCAATAAGAGGATACTGCATAAATATCTTCTCTTTGCAGAAGTGACACTCCCCTTTGAGTATGAGCCACGAGATAATGGGGATATTGTGCCACCATTTTAGAGGGGTGTTACAACTTTGACATTTCGAGGCAGGAAAGGCAATATTTTCCCCTTTGGGAATACGATAAATAAGCACATTTAAAAATGAACCAATGGTAATACCAAATATAAAGATAATGCCTATAATTAAAATTTCTGACACTATAGACCTCCAAATCTTCGATTTCGGTTAACGTATTGGTCAACAATATCGTCAAGTTCGTTTGGTGTAAAGTCTGGCCAAAGGGTTGGGGTAAAAAAGAACTCAGAGTAGCTTAGTTGCCACAATAAAAAATTAGAGAGTCTCTGCTCTCCACTGGTGCGTACGAGTAAATCTATATCTTGATAAGGGGTGTTGAGTTCATTGCCCAAGCTCTCTTCGGTAATTGTCTCTTCTCGGTTTGCCAATCGTTGGGCTGCTTTGGCTATCTCTTCACGCGAACCATAATTGAGTGCCAATACTTGTGTTACATTGGTATGATGGGCAGTCTGCTCTTTAATCGAGGCGATGGTTTTTTGAAGTTTTTTTGAGAATCCTTCTATGTTGCCTACCGTTTCAAATCTAGCACCAAACCGATGATAGGTTACTAATTCTTGTTTTAGCCATCGGTCAAGTAGACGCATTAAAAAATCTACTTCATATTTGGGGCGTTTCCAATTTTCGGTACTAAATGCATAAAGGGTAACCGTTTTTATGGTCTCATGTTCAGCACAGTATTGGGTAATGTCTCGGATGGTATCGGCACCTTTTTCATGACCTTTGGTGCGTATAAGTCCCCTCTCTTTTGCCCACCTTCCATTGCCATCCATAATAATCGCCAAGTGTTTTAGATGATTTTTACTCATGGCTTAACTTTTGACTCTCATCCAAAACTTTAAAAGAGAGTTCCACCTTATCTAATTTTTCTAATTCAACGGTTTTATCTTTCGTAATAAAAGTTATGCTGTTCTCAACGGTTCCAAAACTTTGACTATTTTCTAGCAGGTTATAGCATACGGCATCAACTTCTTTGGTTATAAGCGTTGCTTTGGCACTGTTTAGTCCCTCTTTTTCGTCCATCTCAGCTTTAAATCCAACGGTAGTAATGCCATCTTTATTAAGCTCTTTGAGTACATCTTGGGTTGCTTTTAACTCTATTTTCCATTCATTGCCAATGTCTGCTTTTTTGATTTTTCCCATTTGTGGAAATTTAGGGGTAAAGTCAGCAACGGCTGAGGTCATAAAGAGGTAGGGTCTTTTTTGAATAAGATGCACAGGTTCAGAACTGTTCATGGTTGCCATGCTCATTTTACCTTTTTTTGCTACCCGAATGGCATCAACGGTATATTCGAGCATCTCATTGGCACTGTCAATATCAATGGTATAAATTTCACTAGGAATATCGGTATGCTCTTTGGTTGAGATAAGACAAACATCTGCCCCACGCATATAAAGAGCCGTTGCTAGTGCGTTGCCCATTTTACCCGATGAGAAGTTAGAAAGATAGCGTACATCGTCTATTTTTTCACGGGTTCCTCCCCCTGTAACCACTACTTTTCTATCTTTCCAAAAGCTGTTCTCTAGTAGTTTTTGTGTTGTTTGATGAAAAATCTCAAGAGGCTCTGCTAAGGCTCCATTGCCTTCATCTCCACAGGCTAAAAGTTTTGATTGGGGTGCAATAATTTTGACCTCATTGACAGCCAACATCTTTAATGCTCCCACGGTATAGTGATGCTCCATCATGTTAGTATTGGCAGAGGGGGCAACCAGCAGAGGTTTGTTAAATGCTAATGCTGTTTGCAGTAAAATATTATCAGCAATACCTTTACTAAGTTTGTTAATGGTGTTAGCAGTTGCAGGGGCAATTACAAAAACATCACACATCTTTCCTATCTCAATATGGTTAAGTGCCGAAGTCCAACTTTCACTCTTTTCGGTAAGTACAGGGTTGCGTGTAAGGGCTTCAAAAGTTAATGCCGATACAAAACGTTCTGCCGAAGGGGTCATGACCACATGAACCGAAGCTCCTGTTTTAATAAAGAGTCGAGCAACTTCACACGCTTTATACGCCGAGATGCTTCCTGTAATGCCTAAAAGAATGGTTTTATTGGTTAAGTTAATTTGCATGAATGGTACCTTTATAAATATTATATTATTTTTTAAAAAACTTATAGAAAAAGTTTGAGACAATCTTCAGGGGTGTTCTTGAAATGGCTAAATCTCCTTGTTTTACATTTTTAGTCAGGGTGGTTCCTGCAGCAATTATCACGTCATCTTCTATGGTGATGGGAGCCACGAGTTGAACATCACTGCCTACAAAAACATTCTTTCCAATGGTTGTTTTGTATTTGTTTTTACCATCATAGTTACAGGTAATTACACCTGCTCCAATATTGGAGCCTTTATCTATTGTTGCATCACCAATATAGGCTAAGTGACCTGCCTTAACCCCTGTTAGGGTTGATTTTTTGACCTCGACAAAGTTACCAATATGGGTATCTTTTAGATGTGTTTTTGGGCGAATGCGACCCATTGGTCCAACATCAGAGTTTTCAATCGTAGCATCTTCTATGACAGAGTTGGTTTTAATGTGGGCATTGTTAAGGTGGGAAGCCCCTTGAATGCTTACGCCACTCTCTAAAATAGACTCCCCCTCAAAGGTAGCACGACAATCAATATAGATGGTATCGGGAAATCGCATGGTGACTCCTAAGAGCATAAGTTGCTCTTTAAGTCGTTTTTGATGAATCACCTCTGCTGTGGCAAGGTCAAGTTTAGAGTTAACTCCTTTAAACTCCTCTTCTTTGACATAAATGGGTAAGATGGTTTGATTCTCATCAACTCCCATTTTAACAATATCGGTCAGGTAATACTCTTTTTGAGCATTATTATTACTTAGTAGAGGGATATAACGGTTAAGCAGTTCCGTCTGTACACAATAGATACCTGCATTAACGGTTTTGGTTATTTTTTGCTCTGCACTGCAATCTTTCTCTTCGACTATCTCTTGAACTCTATTTTGTTCAATAATGACCCTTCCATATCCCGAAGGGTTATTGAGCTTAATAATCGACATATTAATATCGGCATCACCATGGGTTAACTCTTGTAGTGATTCTTGGGTAATTAGGGGCATATCACCATTGAGAATAAGTGTTTTGGTATATCTGCTCTCTATCCCTTTCATGGCACCACCTGTTCCTGGGAATGTTTGGGTATCTTGCTTATGAAAATGAATGTTCTTATACTCTTTCTCGATTGCCTCTTGAATACGCTGGGCTTGATAAGAGAGAACCACGGTAATATCATCAGAGATTTTTTGAGCGACATCGAGGGTATGAAAAATCATTGCTTTTCCAGAGATTTCATGAAGCACTTTAGGGGTGCCTGATTTCATTCGGCTACCTTTCCCTGCAGCCAATACTACAATACTTATAGACATATTTATAACCTTTTTTAGATAGAATACTGAATTATTTTTGAGACATTAAAGTCTTGCTATTCTTTTTTGTTATTATATCTAATAGAGATTAATCCAACTTAAGATTAAAAAAAGGTTATAAAATTTGAAGTGTGAACATTTTGGAACGTGTGGCTCGTGTGCCATTTATGAATTGAGTTATGAAGCAGAATTAAGTGCAAAAAAAGAGCGTGTTTTATCCCTATTGTCTCCTTTTGATGTTAAGGAGTTAGAGGTTTTTTCAGCCAATGAGTCACACTATCGTGCAAGATCAGAGTTTAAAATTTGGCACGATGAAGGTGGAGCCAACTATGCGATGGGAAGGCTTGATAAAAAGGGTGCTGTTAATATTACCGAGTGTCCTAAAGTTATTGAACCAATAGAGCAACGAATGAAGCCCCTTTTAGCCAAAATAAACAGTTCAGAGGTTTTAAAACATCGTATCTTTAGCGTTGAATTCTTGGCAACCACAACCGATGAGGTCTTAATTACCATGATTTATCATCGAAAACTAGACGAGGTATGGGAAGCCGAAGCCAAAGCATTAGAGAGCTTTTTAGAGGCTTCTATTATGGGAAGAAGTCGTAAACAAAAGGTGGTATTAAGCCAAGAGTATGTGACTGAAACCTTGAAAATTGATAATCAAGAGTACCACTATCGACACTACGAGAGTGGATTTACTCAGCCCAATCCTGCTGTGAATATTAAGATGATAGAGTGGGCAATCAAACAAGTTAAAACTATTAATAGAGGAGATTTTTTAGAGAGTTATTGTGGTTTGGGTAATTTTACCATTCCGTTATCTAAATATTTTAATAGGGTACTTGCAACAGAAATTAGTAAACGCTCTATTAAGTCAGCCAATGAGAACTGTATATTAAATGGGGTAAGCAATATTGAGTTTATTCGATTGGCATCAGAAGAGATGACACAAGCAATAAATAAGATACGAATCTTTAGACGGTTAGAGGGGATTGATTTAGAGAGCTATCGCTTCTCAACGGTATTGGTTGATCCCCCTCGTGCTGGATTGGATGAAGATACGATTAATCTGATTGCCAACATTGATAATATCATTTATATTTCATGTAATCCTGAAACTCTGGCTAGAGACTTGGTTCTGTTGAGTAAAACACACACGGTTGAAGCCTCTGCTATCTTTGACCAGTTTCCCCATACCCACCATATAGAGAGTGGAGTATTTTTGAAGAAAATCATATTAGATTGATGTTTTGTTAATATTTATGAGTTATAATGTCAATAGTTTAGAATAAAAGGAAGTATATTATGAGTCTAAAAGTTGTCTGCCCACACTGTGCAAAAGTAAATAAAATACCAAAAAGAGAGAGTTATGCCAAGGCAAACTGTGGTCATTGTAAAGAGTCGATGTTAAGTTATGAACCGATAGAAGTTGACAAAAGTGATCTGTTGCATGTCTTGGTAAATAGTGATATTCCTGTTGTTGTTGATTTCTGGGCTCCGTGGTGTGGACCTTGTCTTCAGATGGCACCTGCTTATCAAGAGACAGCACTGGCTCTGCCTCTTCAAGCAATTTTACTAAAGGTTAATACTGAAGAGCATCAAGACTTGGGTTCAGTTTATGGAATTCAGAGTATTCCAACACTGATTGTATTTAAAGGTACCGAAGAGCAAAAGCGTATTTCTGGGGCAATGAGTAGCGAAAGCCTGATTGAATGGATTAAGCAGTTTACATAATTGTAGAACCTAAGGAATGATATAATATGCAATTAAATGTAGGAGATGATAATGTCTAAAGCAAAAATATTACTGCTCGAAGATGATGCCAATTTGAACGATACCATAACGGATTTTTTAGAAGATGAAGGGTATAATGTAGAGAGTACCTATGATGGGTATGAGGCACAAGATAGACTTTATGAGAGTAAGTATGATTTGCTTCTTTTAGATGTTAATACACCAGGAATTGATGGCTTTACACTCTTAAAAGAGGCACGAGATAACGGGGTGCTTTCACCCACTATTTTTATCACCTCGTTAGATGGAGTGGATGATTTAGAGAGGGGTTTTCAGAGTGGTTGTGATGATTACATTAGAAAACCTTTTGTACTTAAAGAGTTACAAATTCGTGTTGAGACTCTACTAAGAAGAGAATTCTTTCACGAGGTGACTGAGCTGATTTCGTTGGGTGACCGTATTGAGTATAATCCCAAATCAAATGAGTTATTGGTGGATGGTTTTGCCCAAACATTGGGGAATAAAGAGTCATCCCTTTTTAAACTTTTTATGAAGCACCCCAATGAGGTTATTTCTCATGATAGAATCTATAAAGAGTTGTGGGATTTTGATGAAGACCCAAGCGATACGGCGTTAAGAACCTACATTAAAAATATTCGTAAGATTATAGGTAAGGATAGAATTGTCAGCATCAAAAAACAGGGATATAAATTTACTTCGTAGTAATGAAAAACAATCCTTAATACGCTTTTTAAGTCTTTATATTTTTCTAGTTACGATGCTTCTGCTTCTGTTGGGTGTCTCTTATTATGAGAGCCAAGAGAAGCTGATGTTCTCGAACCAAAGAACCATCCTTTCGACCTATGCGAATGAGCAGGTTAAAAAGTTAAAAATCTTGCACCACTATTTCCCCACCAAAAATGAGTACCCCAGAGATGAACGTTTCGAGAGTGCTATCTATGATATAGAGCGTATTCATATCTTCTCGACGCTAAAAAACAGAAAAATTGATTTTGATAAAGAGATATATCGGGTAGAAGAGAAGATACATTTTGTTAAGTATCTTGATGACTATTATTTAGGAGCAAAATATCTTTTTATAGAGATTGATGAAAACCGTGATTGGTACAGAGAAACAATTATCAGTATTATCGCTTTGGGTATTATTACTTTAACAGTTTTGGGTATTTTTGGAATCTTTTTTATGAAGCTCTTTATGCGACCCATGAAAAACTCTGTAGATTTATTAGATAACTTTATAAAAGATACCACCCACGAACTCAATACTCCCATCAGTGCCATTTTAGCCAATATCGAGATGATGGATAAATCAATAATGAGCGAAAAAAATATTAAAAAGCTCAAAAGAATTAATATTGCTGCTAAAACGGTTTCTCATCTCTATCAAGATTTAACCTACTTGGTTTTGGGGCATCAGACCAAAGTACGAGATGAATGGATAGAGTTAAAAGAGCTTATTGAAGCTAGAGTAGAGTATTTTTCCTTATTGGCTACACCAAAACGTATTACCTTTCATTTAGATTTAGAAACAGGAAAACTCTTTATTGATGCTGCTAAAATAGCCAGAGTGGTCGATAATCTTATATCAAATGCCATTAAGTATAACCGACGTTCAGGAAGCATCAAAATTACACTTCGTTCCAACTATTTTATAGTAGAAGATACAGGCATAGGTATTGAACACGATAAAGTAACAGCTATTTTTGAACGCTATAGCAGGTTCAACAGCAGTGAAGGGGGCTTTGGAATTGGCTTAAATATTGTTAAAAGTATTATAGATGAGTACAACTTAACCATAAAAGTTCACTCTGTCTTAAGAGAGGGAACGACGATACGGGTTAGTTTTTGAAGGTTTTACGAGGTAGATATGTCATAGAGAAAAACTTCACAAATTTTTATCACCAAAATATCTATTGTGAGTTTGATGAGTTCTCTATGGACAATGAGCTTAATCGTTTTTTTCTTTTTGCTATTAGGGTTTTTAAGCGATACAGTAGCTACTCAAATCTAAGTAGATGTGAGATGGTACTCGATGAGGTGGAGTATGAGCATGTTGATTTTAACAGGATAAAACTCTATCATAGGACAATATAGTAAATCTTTTGGAAATTTACATTTTGGGCATAGTTATTTTATGGGGATTGAGAGTGATGAAGATTTAGATTTTGTTTGGGAGTATAAGATTGAGCCGTTGTTAGAGGAGTATTTTTATGGGGATAAAGAGGGGTTGAAAAAAGTTTTTAATGAATTAAATTTATCAAAGGAATAAAAAATGCAAAAAATAATTAAAACCACACTGACTATCATCTTAATTTCAACCATGACATATGCTAAAAATATCGAAAATGAAAATGTCTACAGTAAAAATTGTATCCCCTGTCATGAGTATTTACCTGCTTCGTTAGAGAGGATGTTTATGTCGTATATGAAGATTTATAGTGGGGAGTTTACGCTTAAAGAGTCACTTAAAGCATTTTTAAGAAAGCCTGATAAAGAGATGTCGGTGATGTCTGATCTGTTTTTAGACCGTTTTGGGGTGAAGGATAAGACCGACTTGAGTGAGAAAGAGTTGGAAGAGGCGGTTAATATTTATTGGAATCGTCATAATGTACGGAATAAATTACGATAAAAGCAAGATTTGGGTAAAATTTGCTTTTTAAATCTAAACTCATTTGTTTAAGGAACTCCTTATTATGTCTTGTCACAAATCATATATTACCACCCCTATCTATTATGTTAACGATGTTGCCCATATTGGACATGCGTATACTACAATTATTGCCGATACTTTAGCCCGATATTCCCGATTGATTGGTCAAGAGACCTTCTTTTTAACAGGTACCGATGAACATGGTCAGAAGATTGAAGAGTCTGCTAAAAAAAGAGGTAAAGAGACCAAAGCCTATGCTGATGAAATCTCTGCTACGTTTAAGAATTTATGGGATGATTTTGACATCTCTTATGATAAGTTTATTCGTACCACCGATGAAGACCATAAAGTAGGTGTTCAGAAAGCATTTAGTACCATGTATCAAAATGGAGATATTTATAAAGATAATTATAAAGGTAACTACTGTATCTCGTGTGAGACATTTTTTCCTGCCAGTCAGTTGGTGGATGATGAATTTTGCCCAGATTGTGGAAAAAGTACCACCATTGTAGAAGAGGAGAGCTACTTTTTTAGACTCTCTGATTATGAAGATAGATTGTTGGCTTGGTATCATGATAATCCTGACTGTATTTTACCTAAGAGTAAACGAAATGAAGTGATTCGTTTTGTAGAGGGTGGATTGAACGACCTTTCTATTACACGAACCAGTTTTGATTGGGGTGTAAAGCTTCCTGAAGAGTTTAATGATCCTAAACATGTGATGTATGTATGGCTTGATGCCCTAATGAATTATGTGACAGCTTTAGGGTATGGAACTGATGATAAAAACATGGACTTTCACCCTGCAAGAGTACATTTGATTGGTAAAGATATTTTACGTTTTCATGCCATCTATTGGCCAGCTTTTTTAATGAGTCTTGATTTGCCTCTGCCTAAACATATTGGAGCTCATGGCTGGTGGACACGAAATGGTGAGAAGATGAGTAAATCAAAAGGAAATGTTGTTAACCCAAAAGAGGTAGCAGATGCGTATGGGTTAGAGAGCTTTAGATACTTTATGCTTCGCGAAGTTCCTTTTGGTGGAGATGGTGATTTTTCTCAGAAGGCATTGATTGATAGAATTAACTCTGATCTTGGAAATGATCTTGGAAACCTTCTTAACCGTTTAATAGGAATGAGTGGTAAATATTTTGAAGGCAGAGTAGAGTCTGATTTGGTTGCCAAATATTATCAAGCAGAGTTGGATGAGGTAGATGCTTCTTTGGCTAAACTTGAACCGATGATTTTTGAACTGCAACTGCATAAATATCTTGAAGAGCTTTGGAGACCTTTAACGGTTGCTAACCGAGCCATTGATAAGTATCAGCCATGGACAATGATAAAAGAGGCTAAAACCGATGAGACCATGGCACTTAATGGGTTGATTGCTACCATTTTAGCCAAAGTGTCGTTAATGCTTCATGCAGTAATGCCAAAGACAACAGCCACCATTATAGAGGCTTTAGGCTTTGAGATTACACCTGAAAGTTTTAAAAGAATTATTAGAAAGGGAGAGATTTTAGCTCCATTTAGCATAGAAAAAAGAGAGCCACTTTTTCCTAGAATAGAGGAGCAACTTCTTGTAGAGAAAAAGCCCGAAGAGGCACCAAAAAAACCTGAAAAGAAAAAAGAGAAACAGGTTGATAAACGTGAAGGTATTGCATTGATTGGTATTGACCAATTCTTTGAGACCTCTTTAAAAATTGGAACGGTTGTGGGAGCAGAAGAGGTGAAGAAGAGTAAAAAACTTCTACTTCTACAGGTAGATATAGGCGAAGAGGAACCCCGACAAGTGGTTGCAGGGATTAAAGAGTGGTACAGTGCCAAAGAGATTTTAAATACTCAGGTGTGTGTGGTTGTTAACTTGAAACCTGCCAAACTCATGGGTATGAAGAGCGAGGGAATGTTACTCGCAGCCAAAGATGGGGATGGTCTGTGTCTGATACGACCTGAAAAGCCAAAATCTAATGGTACCTCAATAAGTTAGGATGGTATAGAGTATGAAAATAGAAGATTTATTAAATTTAACAGCAGGTAGAGTGGTGACCGAACCAACGGTAACCGCCATTAATTCGGTCAGTGTTTACCCTTCAAAAATAGATGAGGGTGACTTGTTTATCTCTAACAGTCAAGAGGATATTGAACGGGCGATACAAAATGGTGCTTATGGTATTATTTTTTCGGATACCTCGATTAAGGTTACAGACCGTGAAGTGGCATGGATAGAGGTTAAAGATATTCAAAAAGCAGCCTTTAAACTGATTCGTTATGTCTTGATTAGCCGAGAATCAAGTTTCTATCTTTATAATGAGCATGAGTTGTCCTTTTTAAAAATGGTGTTGACCCAAAAGAATAATTTAGAGATTTTACCCAACGATTGGCGAAAGATGTTTGAGAAGATTTTAAACTCAACAGCCAAAATGTTTATTGGTACCGATGAACTGTTGATGAAGATGATAAAACCTGATGTCTCTATTTTAAATAAAGAGGCAAGTTGTGAAATTATTACCGATACCCTTTTTAGAACCACTTTTAAAATTAATAGTTATATTTATCAAGAGAAAGAGATAGCCCCTTTCCATGTGGATTATCTGCAACGGGTGGTTGAGTTCTGTGATGAGCATTATCTTCCCTATGATTTAGATCGAATAAAGTACACCAAACATTTTGTTCCTGTTTTTATTGATGGTTTTTTACATGTAATGAATCCAAGTAAGAGTGATAAAGTGGCAATATTTACCGACAATTTAAAAGATATTTATAAATCCCGAGAGTATGTACGTTATAACGGTGCATGGGTTAAAACGATTGTTTTGACTCCTCCTAAAACAAAAGTAGAGGGAGTAGATAGACCCAACTGGTACGAGAGTGTTGATGAAGCCCGTGAAATTTTAAAGAATGCTTATTTTAATTATGCGTTTGTTTATGCTCTTGATAAAAAAATGTTGCCTAAGATTAAAGAGGAGTATTCTCTTTTTTAGGAAATTTTGCTTTGGAAACGGAGCGTTTACGCCCGAACAACGGAGGCAAAGCCTTCCGATTCCAAGCTGTAGAAGATATTTATCAAAAATATAGAAACCAAGAGAACATCATCTGTTCTTTCTCTTCTATTTTTTTATAACGTAAATGAATGGCAGACTCTTTTGTAACATTATAGGTTATAAAAGGTTCTATAGTCTCAATTGCCAAATACTCCTTCTCTTTAAACCACTCTTTTTTACTTAATATCCCAAATTTAACGCCAGATGATGGGTTGTAAATAAGCCCTAAATTGGCAGAGAGACTCTGTTTTATTGACTCTTTGTAATAGAGGGTTGGGGTGAGTGTTGCATAACCAAAAATCTTATCATTGCCCAACGCAATACCTCCTCCTGCTTGAAGATAGGCATTGAGCTCATTATTAAAAACTCTTTTCCCCCCAACCGATACTTGCCAAGAGATGGGTTTAAAGATAGCGTCTTGTAGGGCATAGGAGCGAATATCTAGTATATTTATCTCTTGTAGTGTGAGTTTATTGTTCTTGTAGTCTATGGCTGTATCAAAAAAGTTGATGTATGCCCCAGAGATGTACCCTGCTTCGTTATCATAAATATCGTGATAAGCTATCTTGGCTCTAGCAGAGAGTTTTCCACTATTATGGGCAGTAAACGTTATTTTACTAGAGGGGTGTCCCTCTTTGGGGGGAGTGGCTCTTTTAATAGGGGCATGTTCTATTTTTCCTAATTGACTTCGCTCTTTAAGAACTCTAATAAAATGATTAAGATATGTTTTTTTATCTATCTCATTATGGCTATGTCGAATCTGAAGTAGATGGATTGCCAACTCCAAAGCATCTGCTTTTTGGGCTTTAGAAAGATGCTCTATATGGCTACTGTTATAGTCCAAGCTTTTGGCAAAGTTGATGGCTTTTGGAATATCTTCAATCGCTTTGGCTGTTTGTAAAATCTTTTTACGTTTAGAGGGGCGATAGAGGGTCTTTTGAATTAATCCTGCACGCTCTACGGCTCTAAGTGTGTCAATGGGAATGGCTTTAAAATTAAATTTATCGGTTAATCCACCATTCTGTTTTGCCACCTCAATAAGCCATAACAGATTGTAAGAGCAGTTCTCTTCTAAAAAAAAATAGTCTGCATAAAAATGACGAATCTCAAAGATATGCAGTATCATTCTATCAATCTCCTCTTGGCTAAGTTTCAGAGGATACTCCCATACATCTCGCTGTTCTAAATCACTGTACTCTTTAAGTTTTTTAGAGTAGGGTTCAATAGAGTATCTGCCTTTGTAGCCTCCAAATAGCCCTTGATAGGCGTAGACAAAACCATTATCTTCATCGGTTTGGGCAGCATAATTAACAGCATATGAGAGCAAGGGAGTGGTTGTATCGCTATCAATTCGTAGAAAAGTATGACCAAAAGCAGAAGCAGGGGAGTTGATATGAGCAGAGGCAAGAATGAGCGTTATCTGTTTGGCATTAAGTACCTTTAACTCTTGTTGCATGGCATGACATTGTGGAATTTTAATCATCTTTTTTAGTTCAGGTAGCTGTTCTAAAATCCACATTGAACGAGAAGGGTAACGGCATAGGGTACTGTTTTCATCATCACTGCTGTCGTTGAGCAGTTTTTGTATGGTAGCTTTAAGTTCACTTTTTAAATTGCTTTTACCCTCGGTCGAAAAAAAGAATTTTGGGTCATCTATCTCACTTTTACCCTCTTTAAAATGTAAAATTCTCTGCCACTGTTTGGAATTATAAAGTTGTTGTTTTTCGATTTTATCGGATAGAGTGTTGGGCAGAGTCTGAGCAAAAAGAGGAGTAAAAAAGAGTAACAGTACAAAAAGAAGTTTGAATGCTTTTTTTTGTACCACGGTTAGCATTGAGTATAATTTAACTGGCTATAGTAACAATATTGTCAATCACTTGTGCAGAGGTAACATCACTACTGCTGTAGATGGTTGCAAAGTTATTTTGAAGTGTTGCTTTAAATGCAGTCTTATCTTGAACATTAAGAAGAGTTGCCAAGGTATCAATTGATTCACCTTCTCCATTTGAGATGTCAACGGCTAATGAATCCATATTGTTTGCTACAAAGGTATTAACTTTTTCATTCGATACAATTTTAGAAGGTTTTGCACAACCTGATGTTCCTGAAGTGATACCAAATGTTTGGTTTCCTGAAGTACCATTGGTGGTTGCTGCAAAAATTTGCATAAGCACTGAATCTTGACTTTTAATAATTTGACTACCCAAACCACACCCTGTATTTGGATTGGCAAAAGAGACGGTTGTTAAAAGAGCAATTGAGGCAGAGATAAGTAAAAGTTTTTTCATAATTAAATCCTTAAATTAATGTGAAGTGTTATTATATCACACCTAAATTAAAAGCACACATAAAGCGTGTTTAATAGTTAATTTACATTAGTATAAACAGCCTGAACATCTTCATCATCTTCAAGCTTTTCAATAAGTACATCTACCTCTTCGAGTTGCTCATCGGTAAGCTCAATTGCTGTATTGGCAATATATTGATGCTCCCCTTTGGTTACTTCTATCTTCATCTCTTCAAGTGCTTTCGAGAGGTCTCCAAATGCTGAAAACTCACCAAAGATTCTTAAAATAGCTTTATCATCTGCATTCTCTTGTGGCTCAATGTCCTCTTCTATCTCTTCTAAACCTGCATCAATAAGTTCAAGTTCAAGCTCTTCTATGTCCATATCTTCTGTTTTATCAAAAGTAAATACTGATTTTCTACTGAACATAAAGTTTAGAGAGCCTGAGGTCAACATTTCTGCTCTGTTTCGTGTCAACACTGCTTTGACATTGGCAACGGTTCGTGTTCCATTATCGGTAGCACAATCAATAATAAATTGAGTCCCATAAGGTCCTTTGGCTTCATAGTGCATCTCTTTAATATCAGCAGAGTCTTTTCCCAAAGCCCTCTTAATCGCTGCTTCAATATTATGCTTGGGCATGTTTTGAGCTTTTGCTGTTAAGATAGCAGTTCTAAGTCTAGGGTTCATATCAGGGTCAGGAACTCCTGCCTTGGCTGCCATAGTGATGACTTTTCCTAATTTTGGAAAGACTTTTGACATTGTCCCCCATCGTTTCATTTTCGCTGCTTTTCGGTATTCAAACGCTCTACCCATAGTAATTCCTTCTTGTTTCTTATTGGTAGAATTATATCTCGTCGTGTTTAAATATGGCTTGATGAGAATTTTAATATAAAATAATAGAAATAAACTTTAATTTAAATTTATTAAAAATTATAAAATTATTGTTTATGCCGATTTCCATTTTACGGTGTTTTCGGGGGAAACACCCTACAAAAATATGGCCTTATGCTCCACCATAGCACAATAGTTCTGTACCACATCTATTCCATTATCTTTAGCCTTTTGGGCTGCTTCATTGTTGATAATTTCTAGTTGTGTCCATAAGACTTTGATATCACCTCGTTTGATACAGGCATCAGCCACGGCAGAGACTACAGCAGGTTTTCTAAAGACCACGACCATATCTACAGGTCTGTCTATCTCAAGCAGTGATTTGTAGACTTTTTTACCTAAAATTTCTTCCTCTTTTGGATAAACAGGAATCATGTCGTAGCCCACTTCTCCTAGGTATTTTGCCACACGGTGACTGGCTTTTTCGGGTTTAGGGGAGCATCCGATAACGGCGATGGTTTTACAGGTTTCAAAATATTGTTTCATCTCTTCTATATTGCTGTTGACTCTTGGTAGTTCGCATTCCATAATTTTATCCTTTTTGATTATAATTCTGTCAATATAATATCTAGGAATAATTAATGTTAGATTTAAAATCTATAGAACAAGCAAGTAAAAGATTAGAGGGTGTAGCACATCGTACCCCTTTCTCTTATGCTCCGATACTTAGTGAAATGAGTGGGTATGAGGTTTATCTTAAAAAAGAGAACCTTCAACGAACAGGGGCGTTTAAACTTCGTGGGGCATTTAATAAGATTGCTTCTTTGGTTGAAGAGGGTAAAAAGGGTGGAGTGGTGGCTGCTTCAGCTGGTAATCATGCCCAAGGAGTGGCATTTTCAGCCAAACAGTTTGGGATAGAGGCAACAATTATAATGCCAGACTCTACACCTTTAACCAAGATACAAGGGGTGAAGGAGTTTGGAGCCAATGTTATTTTACAGGGAAGCAATTATGATGAGGCATACGCCTATGCTACCGAGTATGCACATAAACATCAAAAAGAGTTTGTTCACCCTTTTACTGATGATGAGGTGATGTCGGGGCAAGGTACGGTGGCTTTAGAGATGTTAGAAGAGCAAGAGGATTTGGATGCGATTGTCGTTCCTGTGGGTGGTGGTGGACTTATTGCAGGAGTTGCTGTTGCAACCAAAGCTCTGAATTCAAATATTAAAGTTATAGGTATTGCATCAGTAGGTGCATCGGCGATGAAAAACTCTTATGATGCAAAAAAGGCACAATCAACCAAAAGTGTGCGAACCATTGCTGATGGGATTGCTGTTCGTGATGCTTCACCCATTACCTTGAAATATATCTTAGAATATGTAGATGCTTTAGAGCTGGTGTGTGAAGATGAGATAGCTGAAGGAATTCTATTTCTGCTTGAAAAACAAAAACTGTTGGTCGAGGGTGCAGGGGCTGTCGGGGTAGCTGGGTTGATACATAATAAATTTAATCTACCAAAAGGTTCCAAGGTAGGGATTGTACTAAGTGGAGGAAACATTGATGTGACGATGCTCTCACTTATTATTGAAAAAGGGTTGGTCAAGAGTAGTAGAAAGATGAAACTCTCGGTGGTGATGATAGACAAACCTGGTTCACTCATGTACTTTACAGAACTACTTACCACGGTGGGAGCCAATATTGTACAGATTGGTTATGACCGAACTTCGATTGATTTGGAGTTTGGGGATGCAGTAGTTTCAGTTGATTTAGAGACCAAAGGGGTTGAGCATCAAGATGAGGTTCGAGAAGCATTAAATAGAGATGGATTTAAATTTAAGGAGTTACATTAAAATGAGTAAAAAAATAATTGCTATAGATTTGGGTTCAAACAGTATGCGTTTTCTAAAGATGGACTGCCAGAGTAAAAAGGCTCTTGGTGAGTTTCATAAGATGGTGAAAACGGCTGCTGGTTTGGCGACCACGGGTATGATTAGTTCGGGAGCTATAGAGCGAATTATTTTGGCTATAAATGAAGCAAAAGAGCAGATAGATTTTACAGACAGTACCATAAAAGCAGTAACGACAGAAGCGATACGCCAAGCAATAAACGGGCAAGAAGTATTGGACAGTATTGAAGAGAAGACGGGAATTAAATTTAATATTATTGACGGTAATGATGAAGCCAAGTATGCGTTAATTGCTGTAAAGCGTCGTTTAGAGCTTTTAGGAGATGCACCAGAGAGTTTTATGCTCGCAGATATTGGTGGAGCCTCTATTGAGTTGGTGTTTCATTATCAAGATAAGACCATTGCTAAAAGTTTTAAGGTAGGAATTGTAACTTTAACACAAAGCTTTAAGAGTTTGGGAGCGATTGCCAATGCGATACCTGCGGTGATGAATGATTTAAAACTCTTTTGTGATGAGGTTTATGCCAAACATGGAAAAGTAGAGATATTTATTGCCACAGCAGGAACACCCACCACCATTGCTTCGATGAAACTTGGATTGACGACTAAAACGTATGATGCCAATCTGATTCATGGTGTTGTGTTGAGTCGAAAAGATTTAATAACCCAGTTAGAGGCTCTTTTAATCATGCCACTAAGACAACGAGAAGAGACGGTCGGAGTAGGGCGTTCAGACTTAATTGCTTCAGGGGCTCTATTATATGAAGAGCTTTATAATATTGGTGGTTTTTCTCACTCGATGGTCGTAGATGATGGGGTGAGAGAGGGTGTAGCTTATGAAGAATGTAGACTTAGTCAAAATTAGGTAAATCATTTTCAGATAATTTTTATCCTCTTTTAGATAAAATCACCAAAATTTACAACGATTGGAGCCATATTCATGAAGATGAACGGTGCAAGGATGGTTTGTGAGGCACTGATAGCCGAGGGAGTGAAGACCGTATTTGGTTACCCTGGTGGTGCTATTATGAATGTATATGATGAGATATATAAGCAAGATGGATTTGAACACATTTTGAATAGACATGAACAGGCTTCTGTTCATGCAGCGGATGGTTACGCAAGAGCTACAGGTAAAGTGGGCGTGGCAATGGTGACTAGTGGACCTGGTTTTACCAATGCAGTAACAGGTCTAGCAACGGCCTATATGGATTCGATTCCTATGGTGATTATATCTGGACAGGTTCCATTGGCACTAATAGGAACCGATGGTTTTCAAGAGATTGATGCCATTGGAATTTCGCGACAGTGTACCAAGCATAACTTTTTGGTTCGAGAGCTAAGTGAACTACCCCGAATTATGAAAGAGGCATTCCATATTGCAAGAACAGGGCGACCTGGACCTGTATTGGTGGATGTCCCTAAAGATATTACAGCGGAGATTGGTGATTTTATTTACCCTGATTCGGTAAATATTCCCAGTTATAAGCCAACAGTTAAAGGGAACAAACGCCAAATTGAAAAAGCGATTGATGCCATTTTAAAAGCTAAAAAACCACTGCTTTATATTGGTGGAGGTGTTGTTCTATCTAATGCGAGTGATTTGGTACGAAAATTGGCTGATATGGGGCAGATTCCAGCAGTTGAGACGCTGATGGCAAGAGGGGTGATGGGTGCTTCTAATCCACTGCTTCAAGGAATGCTTGGTATGCATGGTAACTATGGGTCAAACATGGCAATGAGTGAGACCGATTTGGTTATCTCTTTGGGTGCTAGATTTGATGATAGGGTTACAGGAAAGCTTAGTGAGTTTGCCAAGTATGCTGATGTAATTCATGTTGATATAGATGCTGCGAATATTGGTAAACTGGTTGATGTAGATTATCCGATTGTTGGAGATGTCACCCATGTAGTCGAGAAGATGATTGAAGGGTTAGAGGGTAAAATTAATCCTGATAAGTATACAGATTGGCGAGAGGTTCTTGAACGATATGATAACTTGCATCCACAAAGTTTTACCGACTCTGATACGGTCATTAAACCTCAGTGGGTGATTGAGCGAATTGGTGAACTTTTGGGTGAACAAGCAATTATTACTTCGGATGTTGGACAGCATCAGATGTGGGCAGCTCAACACTATCCATTTGATAGACCAAGACAGTGGATAAACTCGGGTGGGTTAGGAACCATGGGCTTTGGTTTCCCTGCTGCTCTTGGAGCAAAACGAGGGTGTCCTGATAAGACAGTTATTAACATTACAGGTGATGGTTCGATTTTGATGAATGTTCAAGAGTTGGTAACGGCTTCTGAGTATAAGATTCCTGTTATTAATGTTATTTTGAATAACCACTTCTTAGGGATGGTTCGACAGTGGCAGACTTTCTTTTATGAAGCACGATATGCAGAGACCGATTTGAGCTATCAGCCAAACTTTAAAGCGTTAGCCGAATCGTGTGGAGGGATTGGTTATGATGTAACCACCAAAGAGGAGTTTGATTCAGCATTAAAAGATGCGATTAAAAAAGACAAGGTTGCTTTTATCAATGTGGCTGTTAATCGGTTCGAGAATGTATTGCCAATGGTTCCAGCAGGTGGAGCGTTGTACAATATGATATTAGATGACCAACAGAAGGAGAAGTAATGTCTGGAACAAGAAGAGTAATATCAGTTTTAGTTGAGAATGAAAGTTCTGTTCTCGCTCGTGTCTCTGGTCTTTTCGCTGCACGAGGTTACAATATAGAGACGTTAACGGTTGCCCCACTGCCTGATACCAATCGTTCTCGTATTACGATTGTAACCAAGGGTAGCGAACGTATTTTAGAGCAGATAAGCAAACAGCTTCATAAACTTATACCTATTTATAAGGTAGTTGAGCATGAAGAGATGGTTGAGAAAGAGATGGTATTGGTAAAGCTTCCTATTGAAGAGAGTTTAGCAGATATTCAAGCTCTTTGTAGTGCCTATAACGGAGGGATTGCCAATGTTGGTATGGATATAATTATCGGCATGGTAGCAGATGAGCCTCGTCGAGTTAAGCACTTTTTAGAAGCAATAAAACGTTATAACCCTATTGAGATTGTTCGTGGTGGTGTTGTTGCAATAGAACGATAGTAGTGTGTAGTGTGGGCATTCCTGCCCACTATAAATTAGGAATAAAAATGAAATTAAGTCAAATATGCCAAGAGATTAATCTTGAATTTTTAGGTAAAGATATAGAAATAGACGGACTCCATACACTTAGCGTTGCAACCTCCTCTGAAATCTCTTTTTTTAATGATAAAAAATATAAAGAGCAACTCTCTACAACCAAAGCAGGTGCTGTATTAATTGAAGAGCAGTATGCTAATTTACTTCCTAAAACTACTTTGGCACTGATTACTGATGAAGCTTATCTTAAATTGGCATTGGCTTCAAAACTTTTTGCTTATAAGATAGTAACCAAAGGTACGCATCCTAAAATGGGTGAAGGATGTGATATAGATAAATGGGTTCGTTTTGGTAAAGATGTAATATTGGGTGATAATGTAACCATTATGGCAGGTGCTTATATCGGTGATGGTGTTACCATTGGTTCAAATACGCTTATTTACCCCAATGTAACACTTTATCATCATACCATTATGGGTTCTAATTGTATTGTTCATGCAGGAACCGTTATCGGTTCTGATGGGTATGGTTTTGCCCATACTAAAATGGGTGAACATATTAAAATTTATCAAAATGGTAACGCCGTGATAGAAGATGATGTTGAGATAGGGGCAAACTGTAGCATAGATAGAGCCGTATTTGGAACAACCACCATTCGCAAAGGTAGTAAGCTTGATAATCTCATTCAGATAGGACACAACTGTGATGTGGGTGAACACACACTGATGGCAGGTCAGGTTGGTATAGCAGGTTCAACCACCATGGGTCGAAATGTTGTGATGGGTGGACAGAGTGGAACAGCAGGTCATCTACACATTGGAGACTTTGTAACGGTGGCTGGTAAAAGTGGAGTAACCAAGTCGTTAGAAGGTAGAAAAATCTATGCAGGTTTCCCTGCCATTGACCATCGACTTTGGTTAAAAAATCAGGCGAAGATAGCAGGGTTGGTGAAGAACAAAAAGGTATAAAGCTAGACTTTAATTCGTCTATAAAGCAAAAAAGATTTTGTAGAAAAATACAAAAGTCCTAAAATAGAGATACCAAAAAGTACCCCTGTTGGTATTCTGTTTTGTAACCATGAAAAGAGTCCATTTAGGTTTCCTTTGTAAGCAGTTTTTGATAAATTGGCTGTAAATTTTGTTCGTTGTATAAATTTTGCCATACCTAACTTTTGCATTCCTTTAAGACCATTTTCTCCATAACTACTGGCATAAAGAAAATTCTTTTGATTGACTTTTGGCATTATTTTAGCGTAGTGGATGGCTGATTGGTTGGTTGTTTTAAGTAACATTGGGCTTTGTTTACCAAATCGTGAGGTAAAGGTAAGCATATTGTTAAGACTTTTTAAGTTTTTACTCTTTTGAAGAATATTGAGTGTTTGCTTTAATCCTACCTTTTCATACAGTTTATTAATGGGGTTAAAGAGCTTTTTTATACCGATGAGTGATTTTGTCTCTTTGGCTATTTTAGCATCGGCTATGAGTCGTTGATTAAGCCATGTTGGAAGTTTATTGCTACGTTTACCATATTTTAGAAAGCTAATGGTACTTTTTATGGGGGTTGTGCCTCCCAAAGTATAAATGGTTGATGCTGTGGCAATAATGCCCAGTGATGAGAGGGCGATAATAACTTTATCTACCTTTTCATCATGAAGGTACTTGTTCCCCTCTATAAACAGATCTCGAATATCACCTATTAAGAAGAAGTCAGAAGCAATAGCTGAAGCACGTCCTATATCTTCATCACTTTTGCCATTAACTACTCCTTCTAAAATTTTATCAGTTTTATAGGCATAGCTTGAACGTTTTAACTCTATCTCTTTAAATAGCTCTTGGGCTTTGGGATTCTCTTTAACATAGTCATGTTGCATAAAATAAGTAAGATACTCGTGAGCATCGGCATATTTTTTCTGTTCAATAAGCTCTTGAGTTTTGGGGATGGGGTCAATCTGAACCAGTGTACGGACATCAAATCTCTTTCTCTCTTCAAGTAGAAAAAGAGAGACCACCACCATAATAAAGATGAGTAGAGGGGTGAGTAATTTAAATAAATATCTCATCTAAAATAGTATTAACATACTCATTGGCTTTAAACTGTATGAGGTCATCGGGTTGTTCTCCTATTCCTATATAGTAGATTGGCATCTGAAGTTCATGAGCGATAGATAACACTGAACCACCTTTGGCTGTTCCATCAAGCTTGGTGATAATTATACCATCTATTCCTATCATTTCGTTAAAGACTTTGGCTTGATTAATGCTAGAACTCCCTTGAGTTCCATCTAAAATCAGCATTTTTCTATGGGGTGCTCCCTCCATGGCTTTATTGGCAATTCGCACCATCTTTTTAAGCTCTTCACCCAAGTTGGTTTGGGTATGAAGTCGCCCTGCTGTATCAATAAGTACATGGTCAAACTGTTTGGATTGTGCTGAAGCGATGGTATCAAACACAACGGCTGAAGGGTCATGCCCCTGTCGGGTGGCAACAATAGGAATATTGAGCCGTTTTGCCCAAAGGCTTAGCTGTTCAATGGCTGCGGCACGAAAGGTATCACTGGCTCCTAAAAGTACGCTCTTACCCTGTTTTTGATGGTATCTTGCCAATTTGGCAATGGTGGTTGTTTTTCCTGCTCCGTTGACACCTACAATCATATCAACAAAGGGTTTGGCAGTAATATCCTCTTTCCAGTCGGCTTTATATTGAAAGACCGAGATGAGTTGATTATAGGCTCTAGCTCTGTCGAATTTCTCTGGGAGTTCTTCTAAGAAGAGTTCAACCAAATCATAATTGACATCGGCTTCTAAGAGAATATCTTCAAATTCATCTTTGGTAATTTTCTTTTTTTTCTGGGGAGCTACCTCTTTGATTGCTTTGCTGGTGAGTCCGAAAACTTTTTTTAGTATATTAAACATGGTTAACCTTCTATTTTTTTAAGTGCTTGTTTTATGTCACTCTCTATCATCTCTTCGGGGACACTTCCCTCGTAGTGTGTGTAGTATTTTCCGTTAATAAACATCACCATTAAAGGGAGATTAAAGTCGGGTTTCAGTTGGAGTTTGGGGGCAATAAAATCTGAGAACCTCTGATTCTCTCTCTGCTTAGAGGCGATAAAGTAGTTTGTTTTCTCAGAAGATAAAAAACGTTTTAACGCCTCTTTGCTAAGGGTATCGTACATAAGTATGCCGATAATAAAAATTTTATCGGTATATTTTGCTTGAAGGTTGCTCAGATGTGGAATCTGCCCACGGCAAGGGGGACACCATGTTGAAAAAAAATTAAGCAGTATAACGGGTTGTTGAATATTAGGAAAGCTGTAGATATTATTTTTTACTTCAATAATAGATGATTGTTCATTTAAATCTATAAAGGTGAAATTATAAGAGGGGATGGGTAGTGGTTTATTAATTTTAACTGCTTCTATTGCTTTGATTTTTTCAGGTGTATTGTCTACTCTTTTTGTTCTGTCTACTTCTCCTTGAGGCAGAGCAATAGGAGGTGCTTTGGTGATATTTTTTTGGGCTTCATCACCACAAGCCGTTAATATCCAAGAGAGGATAAGTAAAAGTAGATAGATTCTATTTTTCATATTTTAAAGTAGTTCTTTAGTATTTTTTGGTGATTATATCAAAAAATCTAAAAAGAGTAAAGTGATGGACAAAAAGAGATTTAGAAGCCTCTGTATGGAGCAATTGAAACAGAGCAACAGCATAATGAATTACCGTGCAGATAAGATGGTTGAAGCGAAGCTCTACAAGCTTATAAAAGAGGCAAAAGCTAGGGTTGTTATGCTTTATATCCCTTTGAAAATAGAAATTAATATCTTTAATTTAATTATACAGCTAAGAAAAGAGAAAATTACTCTTTTGGTTCCATTTATGGTAGGTAAAAGCTTTAGGTTGGTAAAATATAGACTGCCTTTAAAAGTAAAAAAATTTGGTGTAAAAGAACCCAATATATCTAACAATTTTTATAAAAAAATAGACCTAGCCATTGTTCCTATAATTGGGACAGACACGACCTTTAGACGGGTAGGTTTTGGTCGAGGATTCTATGATAGATTTTTTGAAGAACATGGGGATGAAATAGAGAAGGTTTTTTTTGTGGGAAGAAAAAGCTGTATATGTTCAGAGGTTATAACTGATGATTATGATGTAGAGGGGAATCTTTATATTACACCTAAAAGAGTTTTCAATAAAAAAACTTTGACAAAAATATAAAATAATTAGGAATGAAGGCTCCTGAGAAATGGATAGAGGATGGAAGAGGTACTTATACCTACAGTAACAGCTATCTTAGGTGCCATTGCAAGTTTTTTGTTTGTTATAAATGACAATAAAAAGCAGTTTCGGCATTATGAGAGCGAAGCAAAAGCAAAAGCGAGTGCTATTGAGCATGAAGCAGAACACTCTTTACAAGAAGCAAAGATTAATATTAAAGAACAAGAGATTACTTTAGAAAAAAAGTTTCAAATAAAAGTTTTAGAGTTAGAGAAGCAGAAGACGGAACTCTCTTTAGAGTTAAAATCATTAGAAGATAGAGAGAAGAGGAGTCTTAAAAGAAAAAAAGAGCTCTTAAAAAAAGAGCGTTATCTTGATACACTAGAAGATAAGAAACAGCAAGAGATAGAGGGTGTTATTGATATTTTAGAAAAAAGTGCTTCAATGACTCAAGATGAAGCAAAGACCCATCTTATTCAGCAGGTTGAAGATCAGTCTCAGTTGGAATTGGCACAGTTAATACGAAAGTATGAAAAACAGGCACATCATGATGCTAAGAAAAAAGCCGATTATATTCTTTCTCAGGCCGTTACTCGATATGCAGGTGAGTTTGCAGGTGAACGATTGATTAATATTGTTAATCTTCCTAGTGATGAATATAAGGGTCGTATTATTGGTAAAGAGGGTCGAAATATTAAAAGCTTAGAGCATCTTTTGGGGGTAGACATTATTGTTGATGAGACCCCAGGGGTGATTATTATTAGTAATTTTAATCTTTATCGTCGTGCGATTGCCACTAAAACTATTGAACTTTTGGTTGAAGATGGACGGATTCATCCAGAACGGATAGAAGAGGTTCATGCTAAGGTTAAAAAAGAGTTTGAACAGAAAGTTTTAGAAGAGGGTGAAGATATTGTAGTAGAGTTGGGTCTTCTGCCAATGGCTGAAGAGTTGATGAGACTGCTAGGGCGTATGAAGTATCGTGCAAGTTATGGACAGAATGCTTTAGCGCACACTTTAGAAGTGGCGAAATTGGCATCTATTATGGCAGCCGAGATGGATGGTGATGCCAAGTTGGCACTCCGTGCAGGTCTGTTGCATGATATTGGTAAAGCGTTAACCCAAGAGGTGGGTGGAAATCATGTTGATTTAGGGGTAGAGGTGTGCAGACGTTATAATGAACATCCTACCGTCATTAATGCGATTTATGCCCATCATGGTCATGAAGAGCCTGACGGGGTTGAGAGTGCTGCTGTGTGTGCTGCTGATGCACTTAGTGCGTCACGCCCAGGAGCAAGACGTGAAGTGTTAGAGAGCTTTACCAGACGGGTTAAAGAGATAGAAGAGATTGCTTTAAAAGAACGGGGTGTGGTGGATGCCTATGCCATTAATGCAGGTCGAGAGATTCGTGTTTTTGTGAATGCCCGAGTGATTAATGATAATCAAATTTCGGTATTGTCTAAAAAGATTGCGAAAGAGATAGAGAATAAGGTACAATACCCTGGCGAAATTAAGGTTAATGTTATTCGTGAGAAGCGAGAAATTAGTTATGCAAAATAATGAAAAAATAGGAAAATGAATGAATAAAACGGTAATTTTTTTAGCAATGGCACTGCTATTGGTGACAGGTTGTAACTCTAAAGAGGTAACTGAAAGTATAAAGTCAACGTTGATGGCAGAGAGCAACAGCAGTGTGGGTGATACAAAAAAAGAGAACATGACCATTGTTGTATTAAAAACAACTCATGGAGATATTGAACTAAAGATGTTTCCTAAAGTAGCACCTCTAGCAGTAGAGAACTTTACTACTCATGCTACTAATGGTTACTATAATGGTCTTATTTTCCATCGAGTTATAAAAAACTTTATGATTCAAGGGGGTGATCCAACAGGAACAGGAACAGGTGGTACTTCAATTTGGAACAAAGAGTTTATTAACGAGTATGGAGCCAATGTAGTTTTTGATAGACCATTTTTGTTGGCAATGGCAAATCATGGGGCAAATACCAATGGTAGTCAATTTTTTATTACTACCAAAGCGACCCCATGGTTAAATGGTGGCTATACAATTTTTGGTGAAGTTATTAGTGGAAGCGAACATGTTACAACCATTGAAAATACCAAAGTAGATGGAGCCGATAGACCTATTGAGGAACAAAAAATTATTAAAATGTATCTTAAATAAATTTCATTATGAATTTGGATCTACTACGCCAAGAGCGTGAGAAGTGTATAGAGTGGAAAAATATTAAACCCTATTGGAAGGCAGTAACAGGTCTTCCAACTGTGCAAGATATAGAAGTAAAGTTTGGAGATACCATTGAAATCTCTTCTAACTCTTTCTCGAAAGAGGATGAAGCTTATATCTACTCGGCTGCAAAAACAGTTTGGCCTTGGAGAAAAGGTCCTTTCCAAATTTCTAAAACGTTTATAGATAGCGAGTGGAAAAGTAATATTAAGTATGATTTACTTAGACCACACTTTAATCTAAAAGACAAAATAGTAGGGGATATTGGGTGCAATAATGGGTATTATCTTTTTAGAATGATGGAAGATAAGCCCAAACGTTTGGTTGGGTTTGATCCCTCTGCCATTCCCTATTGTCAGTTTAAATTTTTAGACCATTTTATAGATAGTGGTATTAAATATGAGTTATTAGGTGTAGAGCATGTAGAGCATTATGAACATAAGTTTGATACACTTTTCTGCTTGGGAGTAATTTATCATAGAGCTGACCCGATAGGTTCATTGAAATCCCTATATAAGGGGTTAAATTATGGTGGAGAGCTGATTCTTGATACTTTTATGATTGATGGTGAAGAGGAGTTGTGTTTGACACCTAAGAAACGTTACTCGAAAATACCCAATATCTATTTTATTCCTACCGTTAATGCCCTTAAAAATTGGTGCTATCGAGCAGGATTTGAAACGGTAGAGGTTTTGGATATTGTAAAGACCAAGCGTGATGAACAGCGAAGAACTGAGTGGATTAATACACAATCGTTAGATGATTTTTTAGATGAAAATGATGAGAGTCGAACGGTAGAGGGGTATCCTGCACCCAAAAGAGTCTACATCAAAGCAAAAAAAATTAAAAAATAGAGTTGATTTTAAAATTTTATTTTTAAAAACACAAAAAATAAGGTATAATTAAAGAAATATAAAATAGCTTGAAGGCTTTATGAAAAATTCACAAAAATATATAATCTTAATTGCTTATATCTAAGTAAGTATTTTTTGGGTATAACCTTAAGCCAGTAAGAAAATTAGGATTACAATGAGAATATTGACCATAGGGTTTAGTGATGAGTTTGTAAAGCAATTGGAAGTTGAATTAGAAAAGTATTTCATCTGTATTGTTGATAATGCAAAAGATTTATACGATGCTACAAACTTTACTGACTTTAGACACTACGAACTTATTATAATTGTTGATGAAAATCAGAGGTACTCTTTAGAGAAGTATAGTAACGAAGTTAAAAAGAAAAAGAGAGAGACGAAGATTATTATTATAACAAGTAATCCAGAAAATCAAATTGCTCTTTTTGATTTGGGTGCAGATGATGTATTAATTAACCATGTTGAATCGGTTGAATTGATTGCCGCTAGGGTGCTTTCAAACATGAGAAAACTGTTTGGAACACATATAGATGTAGGTAAGTTGGTGATTGATATTGCCAATAAGAAAATAGAGTATGATGATAAAATTGTCTCTTTAAATGGTAAAACATTTGATATTCTAGCCTATTTAGCTCTGCGAGAAGAGCGTGTTTTTTCTAAAGATGAGATTATTAATGCACTTTGGGAAGAGCCTGAATATGTGAGTGATAACACTGTTGAAGTGGCGATTAATCAGATTCGTAAACGTCTTAAAAGTATACTTGGTTTTCAAGTAATACATACTGTTAGGCGACGAGGCTATAAGTTCTCTTACGAGAAAAATAGTCTATAGTAGGCTCTTCGCCTACTTATTTTTATAGATTATTTTTTATATAATCTATCCACATGAGCATACCTTTCTGCTCTTGTTTTAGGGTGGTACTCATACCATGACCTGGATAAATGGTAAAATTTCCTTCTATTTTTAATGCTTTTTCTAAACTTTTAACCATTGCTTCTCCACTAGAGTAGGGGAAATCCCATCTGCCTATAGATTGCTGAAATAAAAAATCACCACTTAACCATATATCTTCTATCTCGATAATACTGTTGCCTGGTGTATGCCCTGGAAAATGTCTATATTGTACTTTAATACCTTCGATAGTGAGCCGTTCATCTCCATCAACTAAAATATCGGCTTTACTAGGAGGAACACCTTGTCCAATGGGGTCATCTTTTAACATAAAAGCATCATCTTTTGGAATATAGAGTGGAATTTTTAGCTTCTGTTGTAGCTCACCATTGCTCCAAACATGGTCATAGTGTCCATGGGTATTTAAGATGGCAATAGGATTGGTGGTGTTATTAAGCACCCACTGTGTGGCATTGATACCTGGGTCAATAATTAAATCTTTACCCTCTATGGTAACAATATAACAGTTGGTTTGAGGAGGACCCATTGGTTGAATTTTAATCTGCATTGAAAAACCTTTGTATTATAATATTGTTATGAATTTATATAAAATCTTACAAGAAGCCATTGAGAGCTTTGATATTGATAGAAAAGAGAAATTGACACAACAATGTTTAGAGTATTGTAGCCAAAACAAAAGTGTTTTATCTGAAGATTTTATTCCCATTATCTTTAAAAATCCCTCTTATTTTGATGCCTGTAAAATTGTTAGCCCCAAAGCATTAAAAGCAAGAAAAGATTTTGATACTAAAGAGGGATTGGGAACTTTAGTCCATGCCATTGCTCATATTGAGTATTCTGCCATTGATTTGGCACTTGATGCCGTATATCGTTTTCCATTGATGCCCCAAGCCTATAAACTTGACTGGTTAGAAGTTGCTTTAGATGAGATTCGACACTACAAAATGCTAGAGACTCTTTTACATAAAATAGGTTATAGCTATGGTGATTTTTCTGTACACTCTGGATTGTTTGATGTGGCACAACATACAGCCGAAGATGTCTTAGATAGAATGGCAATTGTTCCTCGTTATTATGAAGCAAGTGGATTGGATGTAAATCCACAGATTATTAAAAAGCTTGACAATAAGCGTAAACTTCCGTTAATAAAAGAGCTTATTGAGAGCTTGAATATTATTTATGAAGAGGAGATTGTGCATGTTCAAAAGGGAGATAGGTGGTTTAAATGGATTTGTAAGGAGAGAAATCTAAAAAATAGTATTTATTTTGAAATTTTAGAAAAATATAATCTTATAGGGAAGCATCGACCACATATCAATGTTTTAGCACGTAAAGAGGCAGGGTTCAGTTGTGATGAAATCAAAAAGTTGGCAGACGTAGAGTGCTATTAACTTTCTGTTAACTAAAAGTTTAGAATAAATTAAATATTTTAACATGTTCTAAAATTTAACAAAAAGAAATATATTCAAATATTCTGTGTTTACAATGAATTTTAATAAGATTCGTTGTATAATGGCATATTAACGAGTACATTAAAAAATAAATTAAAAAGTGAAAAAAAATGCACAATACAATTGAATTCTTTAAACCGACCATTCAAGAAAATACTACGCAATATATTAATGATGTTCTTACGTTTTCTGACAATACAAAAGTTAAAAAGCTTGAGGATTCTTTTAAAAATTTTATAGGTTGTGATTACGCTATTTCAACCAACAGTGGAACTTCTGCTCTGCACTTGGCAATGTGTGCCTTAAATTTTAAACGAGGAGACAAGGTTATTTGTAGTATTAATGTTTTTCCATCGGTTCCAGAATCTGTTAGACACTTTGATGCAGAGCCAATTTTTGTAGATATTGAAAGTAACAATTATAATATAGATTTAGGAAAATTAGAAAAAGCACTGATTAAAAATAAAAGTAAAAAATTAAAAGCGATTATTATTAACCATATGGCAGGTGAGATTGCTGATATGGATAAAATTTATGCTTTGGCAAAAACCTATAAAGTAAAAATAATTGAAGATGCTAGTAATGCCATGGGGGCAAAATATCAAGGAAAATATATTGGAAGTTCTAATGCAGATATTACAGTTTTCTCTTTTGCTCCACATCTTTGTAACTCTTTAAACAGTGGTGGTATGATTGTTACGAATGATGAACATGTCTATAATCAGGCAGAACTACTTGGTTTTCATGGTATGGCAGGTAAATCGTGTGATGACTTTGGTAACGTAGATTATATTTATGATGTGGTTGCTATTGGTTGGAAATATGATATTTCTCAGCTGGATGCTGCTTACTGTCTGGCTGATTTAGAGGGGCTTGAAGCAACGATTATTCGTAGAAAAGAGATTGCTCTGAAATATAATGAGTTATTGGCTGATGTTAAACATGTTAAGTTACCAAAATTTACTGATAATCATATTTTTTCTCAGTATATTGTAGAGATAGATAAAAACCGTGATCACTTTGTTAAAGAACTTAAATTAGAAGGGGTTAATATAGGTGTACACTATATGCCACTGCACCTAACAGAGTATTATAAACAGAAATACTCGATGAAAGTATTTGATTACTCTGTGGCTCTTGGGTGTTTTCAACGGGTGATGTCTTTGCCAATCTATGCTTCTTTAAGCGATGAAGAGGTAGAGCGTGTTTGTGACGCAGTTAAAAAAGTGGCTCATGCACATATTTAATGGCTAATTCATCTCTACTCTCTTTTTTTGAGAGGCTTTTCTTTAAGCCCAATCTTTTCGATTGGGTAGTTATCGCTCTTCTCTCTCCTCTCTCTTTAATTTTTGGTACGTTTATGTTGTTAAGACGTATTATAACGATTCAAAAAAATTACCATATACCGATTGTTAGTATTGGGAATCTTACCGTTGGTGGCAGTGGAAAGACCCCTTTCGTTATTGAGTTGGCTTCTAAATATAAAGATGCCCATATTATCTCTAGGGGTTATGGACGACAGAGTAAGGGTTTGGTTACTGTGAGCCATCAAGGTCAAATTTTAACCGATGTTTTTCAATCGGGTGATGAATCAATGCTTATGGCAAAATCACTGCCCAATGCCTCGGTTATTGTGAGTGAAAATCGAGTAATCGCCATAGAAGAGGCTAAAAAGCAAGGAGCCAAGGTTATCTTTTTAGATGATGGTTTTAATCGTGTTGGCATTAAGAAATTCGAAATTTTACTTTTTCCTGAAGATATTAAAAACTATATGCCTTTTCCTGCAGGTGCTTTTCGTGAATTTTTCTTTTCAAAACAATTTGCCAACTTAAATCTTACGGAAAATCAAGATTTTCAACGTAAAGTTACCCTTGACAACCCACACAAAAAGATGCTGTTGGTAACAGCCATTTCAAATCCCCAGCGACTAAAAGATTTTTTGCCCAAGGGAATGGTTGGTCATATCTATTTAGAAGATCATGCTTATTTTGATGAAGAGGTGCTTAGAACAGAGATGAATCGTTTGGGGGCTACTTCTCTACTGGTTACAGAGAAAGATGAAGTTAAAATGGAGGATTTTAAGTTGCCCCTCTCTGTTATGAGGTTAAGATTACAGATTAAAAATGAAATTTTAGAAAAAATTGATGATTATATTGGAGAGTATAAAGTGTCAATTACCTCTCCCAATCCTTGACGGATATGGAATAAGTTGGGTTAAAGCCCTGTGAA